>DASQJV010000027.1:0-6806 GCA_035630855.1 Allosphingosinicella sp.
AAATTGCTGCCGACGGAGCCGGACGGCAAGCCGAACTGAGGCTTGTCCTAGTCGACCGAGCGCAGCCTGATCTGGCCTGAGCGATTGCCGATAACCAGCGTGCGGCCGTCGAGGAAGTTCATCGACAGCGGGGCGGACAAGATTTGCAGCGCGCGGCGCTCATGGTCCATGCGCGGCCCCGGGCAGGCCATGCGCGTGGCGGCGATCGCGCCGGGGCGGAGCGTGGGGCGGGTTTCGGTATAGGGGCCCGAGAAGCGGTTGCACCCCGCCTGGCCGCTCAGCCTGTCCTGCTCGAACTCGATGAAATAATTATCGCCGGAGACTGCCTGGCCGCGGATCGAGACGATGTGCCAGCGGCTGCCGACGAGTTCCGGCGGCGGCACGCGCGGTCCGCCGCAGCCGTAGAGCGGGCGGCCGGCGCGCCGACCGAGCCAGACCTTGACCGTTTCCTGATAATAATGGTCGCTCATGCCGTCGTTGCAGCGGCCCTCGCGGGTGATCTCGACGGTCATGCGCGGCGTCGCATAGCGGCGGCCCGCGCGAATGGCGGTCGACCGCGGTTGCCGGACGCTGACGCTGGGCTGATCGACGACTTCGTAGATCATCCGGCCATTCCGGATGGTAAGTCCCCAGAAGGGCTCGGTGCCCGCCGCGTGATAGGCGGCACCCTGCGTCGGGAAGGCGAGGGCGGACCCGACCCACGCCGCCGCGGCGGCAATCAGGAGCGCGGCTAGCTTCGCCACTGGTTGATCACCTCATAGGCCATGACCGCGGTGGCGACCGCGGCGTTGAGGCTGTCGGCCTTGCCGAGCATCGGCATCTTCACCAGCAGGTCGCATTCGGCCTCGTAATCGGCCGGAAGGCCCTGCGCCTCGTTGCCGACGAGGAGGAAGGCGGGCCGGGCGTAGCGCGGCTCCTGATAGTCGAGCCCGGCCCTGAGGCTGGTACCGATCAGCTGCCCATCGCCGGAGCGCAGCCATGCGAGGAACTGGGGCCAGGGCGCGGCCGCGATCTTCTGGGTGAACAGGGCCCCCATCGAGGCCCGCACCGCTTCCGTCGAGAAGGGGTCGACGCAGTCGTCGACGAGGATCAGCCCGCCGGCTCCGACCGCGTCGCCGGTGCGCAATATGGTTCCCAGATTGCCCGGGTCGCGAAGCGCCTGGGCGACGATCCAGAGCGGCGCGGCGCTCCGGTCGAGCCGGTCCAGGCTGGTGTCGAAGCTCCGGTAGACGGCGACCACCGACTGCGGGTTCTCCTTGCCGCTGAGCTTGTGGAGGATGTCGGCATTGGTCTCGACGACGTCGCCATGGGCGGCCTCGACCTCGGCGATCATCGTGTCGAGCAGGGGATGCGAGGTGCCGGCGGCGAAGAACAGGATCGCCGGAAGCCGCCCCGCCTCGCGCGCCTCGGTGAGGATCCGCAGCCCCTCGGCGAGGAACATCCCCTGACGGCGGCGCCCCTTCTTCTCGCGGAGCGCGCGGACGTCCTTGACGAGGGGGTTGGAGAAAGCGGTGATCTGGCGCGGCATGGGGGAAGCAATGCGGGGAGCGGGGCGGAGACGCAATAAATTCCTCCCCCGCTTTTGCGGGGGAGGGGGACCAGGGGGAGCCTGGTGGAGGGGTTCTTGTTCGAGTGCGAAGAACCCCTCCACCGCGCTCCGCGCGGTCCCCCTCCCCAGGAAATCTTGGGGAGGAATTTAGAAAGTCACTCCTCCCCGAATCTATCCTCGACCAGCGCCACCAGCGCTACCAGCGCCTCGTCGGCGCCGTCGCCCTCGGCGTGGATGGTGATCGAATCGCCCATCGCGGCGCCGAGCATCATCAGGCCCATGATCGACGTCCCGCAGACCCGGCTGCCGTCCTTCTCGACCTCGACCGACGCCGCAAGGCCCGAGGCGAGGGTGACGAAGCGGGCGCTGGCGCGGGCGTGGAGGCCCCGCCGGTTCCTCATCTCGACCGTCCGGCTGGCCACGCTCAGACCGTCTCCCCGAGGATCTCCGAGGCGACCGAGATATATTTGCGCCCGGCCTCGCGGGCGGCGGCGACCGCGGCCTTGACGTCGAGCAATTTGCGGGCGCCCTCGAGCCGGATCAGCATCGGCAAATTGACCCCGGCGATGACCTCCACTTTCTCCGACTTCATCAGCGAGATGGCGAGGTTGGAAGGCGTTCCTCCGAACAGGTCGGTGAGGATGATCACGCCGCTGCCGTCGTCGACCCTGGCGATCGCCTCGGCGATGTCGTTGCGGCGGCCCTCCATGTCGTCCTCGGGGCCGATGCAGATCGCCTCGATCCGCTCCTGCGGCCCGACCACATGCTCCATCGCCCGAACGAACTCAGCCGCGAGCCGGCCGTGGGTCACCAAAACCAGACCAATCATCTAGACTTCCCAATCCTGCGGCTTGCCCCCGCCGCCGCTTTCGACCCCCTCGCGCGGCGGCGAGGCGAGGTCGCGATGCTCGACCGTGGGCGAAAATCCCGCCTCGCGCAACCGGTCAGCGACGCGCTCGGCGACGTGGACGCTGCGGTGTCTTCCGCCGGTACAGCCGAAGGCGATCGTCACATAGGATTTTCCTTCGGCGCCGTAGCGCGGGAGGAGGACGAGAAGCAGGTCCTCGATCCGGGCGACGGCCTCGCCATAGGCTTCGTCGCCCTCGACATAGTCGCCGACCGCGGGATCGAGGCCGGTGAGGTCGCGAAGCGAGTCGACCCAATAAGGGTTCCTCAGGAACCTCAGGTCGAAGACGTTGTCGGCGTTGCGCGGAACTCCCCGGGCGAAGCCGAACGACATCACCGATAGGGTCGGTGCGACGGTGCCGGAGCTGAAGCGCTGGCGGATCTGCTGCTGGAGCGCGTTGGGCGCGGTGTCGGTCGTGTCGATGACATGGTCGGCCCGGCGCCGGAGCGGCTCCATCAGCTCGCGCTCGGCGGCGATCCCGTCGGTGGCCGGGCGGTCGGGGGCGAGCGGGTGGCGCCGCCTCGTCTCCGAATAGCGGCGGAGCAGCTCCGATCCGGCGCAGTCGAAATAGAGGGTCTCGACCGGCACCTTGCGCGCGTTCGCCAGCGCCTCGATCTGCTGGACGATCCGGTTGGCGTCGAAGTCGCGGGTCCGGCTGTCGACCCCGAGCGCGAGCGGACGGCGGCGGCGCGATCCGCCCTGGCCGAGCGGAGTCTCGAGCAGATCCTCGAGCAGCGACAGGGGAAGGTTGTCGACCACCTCCCAGCCGAGATCCTCGAGCGTGCGGAGCGCGGTCGACTTGCCGGCGCCGGACAATCCGGTGACGAGCAGGATCC
The DNA here is from genome assembly GCA_035630855.1 of Allosphingosinicella sp. Classification (GTDB taxonomy): domain Bacteria; phylum Pseudomonadota; class Alphaproteobacteria; order Sphingomonadales; family Sphingomonadaceae; genus Allosphingosinicella. Next base: position 3,293 of record DASQJV010000027.1, read on the forward strand.
GCTGCGGGGCCGGGCCGGCGGTCAAAGGGGAAGTCCGAAACGCACGAGCGCCTGTTCTAGCTTGAGCGGCGCCGACGGCTCAAGCGCCGCGAGAGCGACGAGCGGGATTTCGACCCCCGCCACCCGGATCGAGGCCGGTTCGGGAAGCCGATCCGGCGCCGAGTCGAGATCGGCGTAGAGGCAGACCGGGACCGCGGCCGCCGCCGCGAGCTCGACGATCCCTATGCCGCGCACCTCGATCCTTCCGGCGATCGTCGTCGGGGCCTGCGCCAGCAACCTGTCTCCGACCCTTCGCAGCTCGGTATAATCGTCGCTGACCAGCTCGGCGCCGCGGTCGATCAGCCTCAGCGCGAGGTCCGACTTGCCGGCGCCCGAGCGGCCGGCGAGCAGGACGGCGCGGCCCCGGATCGCGACGCAGGAGGCGTGGACGACCTCGTCGGGCGGAAGCTCCGAGCCGGGGCTCATTCGGACGGCGCTTCCGGGAAATGGAGGACGAAGCGGGCGCCGCTCCTCCCGTCATGGCGGCTCTCCACCTCGATCCGGCCGTCATGGCCCTCGACCGTCGCCTTGGCGATGGCGAGGCCGAGCCCGCTGTGGCGCCCGAATCCGTCCGCCTCGGGCCGGACGCTGTGGAACCGGCGGAAGATCGATTCCCGCGCCTCCTCGGGCACGCCCGGCCCCTGGTCCTCGACCGCGATCACCACCTCGCCGCCGAACCGGGCGGCGCCGATCTCGACCAGGCTTCCCGGCGGCGAGAAGGAGATGGCGTTGTCGACGACATTGTCGATCGCCCGGGCCAGCCGCGATTCTTCGCCGAGGACCACGGCGCTTCCGACCCTCGGCCGGGCGAAGGCGAGCCTGACCTGCCGCTCCGCCGCCCGCGGCCGCCACAGGTCGAGCAGGGATTCGACGAGGTGGCCGAGATCGACCGGCTCGAACCGGGCCCGGCTGAGCTCGGCGTCGAGGCGGGAGGCTTCGGCGATGTCGACGATCAGCCGGTCGAGCCGGACGACGTCGCTCCTCACGATCTCGAGCAGCTGGCGCCGCAGGGCCGGATCCTCGACCGTGTCGAGGCTGTCGACGGCGGAGCGGAGCGAGGCGAGGGGATTCTTCAATTCGTGGGTGACGTCGGCGGCGAAGGCCTCGGTGGCGTCGATCCGGTAGCGCAGCGACTGGGTCATGTCGCTGAGCGCGCGTGCGAGGAGGCCGATCTCGTCGCGCCGGGCGGGGAGGGTCGGGACCGAGACCTCGCGGGCCCGCCCCAGCCGGACCTGGTGGGCGGCGCGGGCGAGCCGGCGAAGCGGCAGGGCGATGGTCCGGGCCAGGAACAGCGACAGGAGGACCGAGACGACGAGGGTGACGAAGATGACGATCAGGAGCGTGCCGCGCTCGTCGCGGACGATTCCCCTGATGTCGCGGGCGTTGCGGGTGAGCAGGAGCACGTCGCCGGACGCCGGGATCCTCGACGCGGCGGAGATGAACAAGGTGCCTTCCGGCGCCCGGCGCAGCATGGTGGTGGCGCGCGGCGCGCGCAGGGCCGCGACCGCCTCGCTCCAGCCCTCGATCCGGTCCGGCTCCGGCTGGGGCAGGGGCAAAGCCGGCGGCTTGCCGGCGACCGCGTCGAACAGATTGTCGAGCAGCCGCGCCGCGCTCTTGCGCCACGGCTCCTTGGCCGGGTCGCGGAGCTCGTAGGTGGGCGGAGCTCCGCTCCAGCTGTCCATCCGAAGGGCTCCGTCCGGGCCGAAGACCCGGAGCCGGGTCCGCGACCGGGCGCCGAGCCGATGGAGCAGGGCGGTCCTCTCGCCGGGCTCGGCCAGGGCCAGCGAGTCGGCCATGATCCCGACCTGGGTCTCGGCGCCGGTCACCGCCCCCGTGGTCATCCGCCCCCGGAAGCTGTCGAGGTAGAAGATGCTTCCGGTGAGGATGGCGAGGGCGAAGATGTTGACCGCCAGGATGCGGTGGAGGAGCATCCAGCGTCCCGACCATTTGAGGTCGAGGTCCCTCTCCTCACTCCTCGGCAAAACGGTAGCCCACCCCGTAGAGAGTCTCGATCGCCTTGAACTCGGAGTCGGCCGCCCTGAACTTGCGCCTCAGCCGCTTGATGTGGCTGTCGATCGTCCGGTCGTCGACATAGATGTCGTCCTGATAAGCGACGTCCATCAGCTGGTTGCGCGACTTGACCACGCCCGGCCGCTGCGCCAGCGCCTCGAGGATCATGAACTCGGTCACGGTCAGGGTGACGTCGCGTCCGCGCCAGGTCACCCGGTGCCGGGCCGGGTCCATGCTCAACCGGCCCCGAACGATGAGCGGGGTCTCCGCTTCCTGCTGGCCCTCGTCGACCGGCGCCGCCCGAAGTTCCGCGCGCCTCAAAATTGCCCGGATTCTGGCTATTAATAGCCTCTGGCTGAATGGTTTTGTAATGTAATCATCCGCGCCCATCGCGAGGCCGAGGGCTTCATCGATTTCCTCGTCCTTCGAGGTCAGGAAGATCACCGGGAGCTCGCTCTTCTCGCGCAGCCGGCGAAGCAACTCCATCCCGTCCATCTTCGGCATCTTGACGTCGAGCACGGCGAGATCGGGCGGGTTGTCGACGAGCGCCTTCAGAGCCGCCTCGCCGTCCGAATAGACCCGGGTCGCGAAGCCCTCGGCCTGAAGCGCGATCGACACCGAGGTGAGGATGTTGCGGTCGTCGTCGACCAGCGCGATGGTGACCGGCATCCGCGCTGCTTAGCCCGCGCTCCGCCGGGGCGCTACCCTTTGACGAAACCCGGCCGCTCCGATATGGGGCGCGGCACATGCCGGGCGGCTCCCAGGCCGCCCGTTTCGTCATATAAATCACAGGAGAAAGTCGTGGCCAATCGCGTGCCGGCAAAGGGGCTTGGTATCAGCACCGGAGCCGAGCTTCACTGGAACCTCCAGACCCCGCAGCTGGTCGAGCAGGCGATCCGCCGCGGCGAGGGCCTGTTGGCCAAGGACGGCCCGCTCGTCGTGCGCACCGGCAAGCATACCGGCCGCTCCGCCAACGACAAGTATATCGTCCGCGACGCCGAGACCGAGTCCACCATCTGGTGGGACAATAACAGGTCGATGACCTCCGACCATTTCGCCGCTCTGAAGGCCGATTTCCTCGCCGCCGTCGCGGAGAAGGAGACCCTGTTCGTCGCCGACCTGTTCGGAGGCTCGCAGCCCGAGCATCGGGTGCGGGTTCGGGTGATCAACGAGCTCGCCTGGCACCACCTCTTCATCCGCACGCTTCTGGTCCGTCCCGAGGCGGAGGAGCTGGCCGGCTTCGAGCCCGAGTTCACCATCATCGACCTGCCGAGCTTCCGAGCGGACCCCGCCCGCCACGGCACCCGCTCGGAGACGGTGATCGCCGTCAACCTCACCGAGCGGATGATCCTGATCGGCGGCACGGCCTATGCCGGCGAGATGAAGAAGTCGGTGTTCGGGATCCTCAACTATCTGCTCCCGGTCGAGGGCGTGATGCCGATGCACTGCTCGGCCAACATCGGCC
>DASQJV010000028.1:0-8832 GCA_035630855.1 Allosphingosinicella sp.
TCCGAGCCGTGCACCGAATTGGCCTCGATCGACTCGGCGAATTCCTTGCGGATCGTCCCCGGCGCGGCGTTGGCGGGGTTGGTCGCGCCCATCACCTCGCGGTTGCGGGCGACGGCGTTCTCGCCTTCGAGCACCTGAACCACCACCGGGCCTGACGTCATGAAGGCAACCAGGTCGTTGAAGAAGGGCCGCTCGCGATGGACCCCGTAGAAGCCCTCGGCCTGCTCGCGGGTCATCCGGATCCGGCGGGAGGCGACGACTCGAAGGCCGGCTTCCTCGAGCTTGGCGGTGATCGCTCCGGTGAGGTTGCGCCGGGTGGCGTCGGGCTTGATGATCGAGAAAGTGCGTTCGGTCGCCATGGCCGGCTCTATGCTCCGTGATGAGGTGGGATTTGGCGCGCTCTCTAGGGGCGGGTCCCCCGGAGCGCAAGGCTCACGGCCCCTGGACCCACTTCCCGCGCTCGTCCTGCTTCCAGTAGCGGGCCTCGGCCTCCGGCCGGCCCTTGAGGGCGCGCCAGGCCTCGCGAGCCGAGTCGCGGCCGTCATTGTCGAAGAAGTAGAAGGTCCGGGCGAAGCCCAGAGCCTCCTCGCGCCAGCGGCCGTCGGCGAGGGCTATGTGGGTCGCCCCGTTCGCCGGCAGCGGCTCGGACGAGAGGAAGACGGGCTGGCTCTCCGCTTGCTCGCGGCCATGCGGAAGGAAGCTGTCCTTCGCATAGCTCCACAACAGCTCGTCGAGGCGCGCCAGCAGCTCCCCTTCCGCCACCACGACCAGCCGCTCCCCGCTCGCCACGACCTTCTCGGCGATGCTCGGAAGCACCCGCTCGAGGGGCGAGGCGGTCAGATGGTAGAAGTCGACGATCACCCCTCGAAATTGGCCGCGACGAAGCGGTCGAGAAGGGCCACCCCGAAGCCGGTGGCGCCCTTGTCGTGGAGGTGGCTCGCCTTGTCCGACCAGGCCATTCCGGCAATGTCGAGATGCGCCCATTTGACGCCATTCTCGACGAAGCGCTGAAGGAAAACCGCCGCCGTGATCGACCCGCCCTCGCGCGGACCGACATTCTTCATGTCGGCGATCGGCGAATCGATCAGCTTGTCGTAGGGGTCGCCGAGCGGCATCCGCCAGAGCTTGTCGCCGCTGGCCGAGCCCGCCGCCGTCAGCTGGCCGGCGAGTCCGTCGTCGTTCGAGAACAGCCCGCCATATTCGTGGCCGAGCGAGATGATCATCGCTCCGGTGAGGGTGGCGAGGTCGACGATCACCTCGGGCTTGTACTGGCGCTGGGCCCAGGTCATCGCGTCGGAGAGGACGAGCCGCCCTTCGGCGTCGGTGTTGATCACCTCGATCGTCTGGCCCGACATGCTGGTGACGACGTCGCCCGGGCGCTGGGCGTTGCCGTCCGGCATGTTCTCGGCGAGGGCGCAGATCCCGACCACGTTCGCCTTCGCCCTGCGGCCGGCGAGCGCCGCCATCGCTCCGGCGACGGCGCCGGCGCCGCCCATGTCCCACTTCATCGCCTCCATCCCGAGCGCGGGCTTGATCGAGATTCCGCCGGTATCGAAGGTGATGCCCTTGCCGATCAGGACGACCGGCCTGGAGCGGGAGTTGCCGGCGCCGTTCCAGCGCATCGCCAGAAGCCGCGGCGGTCGGACCGAGCCCTGCGCGACCCCGAGCAGGGCGCCCATCCCGAGCTCGCGCATCTGGCCCTCGTCGAGCACCTCGAACTCGACCCCGAGCGGCTCCAGCCGCTCGCGGCAGCGGTCGACGAAGGTCTCGGGATACAGGATGTTGGCGGGCTCGGTGACCAGCTCGCGGGTGAAGGACAGGCCCTCGAGCAGAGCCGAGCGCTCGGCCCAGGCGGAGCCGGAATCGCCGCCGCCGACGATGACCACTTCCTCCAGCGTCGGCTTCTGCTTCTTGGTAAGCTTGGTCCGGTAGCGGTCGAAGCGCCAGCTCCGGGCCGCGGCGCCGAGCGCGATCCGGGCGGCGGCTTCGCCGTCGAGTCCGAGTCCGGACAGGTCGACGACGAGGCGGGTCTCGCCCGACGTCAGGAGCCGCGCGGTCAGCGCTCCGCCGACCTTCTCGAACAGAGCCTCGTCCTGGCGGCGGTCGCCCAGCCCGACCAGGAGCAGCCGGCGGGCCCCCTCGCCTTCGGCGACGAACGTCTCGACGATCGACGCGGCCTCGCGCTCGAAGCGCTGGGCCTCGGCGGCCCGGGCGGCGACGGCCCGCGAGGCGGGATCGAGGCCGCCGAGCCGGTCGGCGACCATGTCCTCGCTCCACACCGGAATGGCGAGCGCATAGGCCCCGGCGGGACGATCACTGGCGAAGCTGATTTTCATGGGCGTTGCTTTGCTCCTGGCTTTGGGACTGCCTCTAGGCGCTCCTTCCCCCCCTTGAAAAGGGGGACCCCCGTTGCGCCATTGCGGCCCCGCCCTTCCGATGCGATAGGCGCGGGAAGGTCGCGCGTGTTCGCTGGGCGGCGGGGAAAGTGAAGAAGCTCAATCTCATCTGCCTGACCGCGCTGCCGTTGCTGCTCGCCGCTCCCGGCGCGGCGATCGCGCAGGACGACGCCCCGCCGCCCGGCGCCGACCCCGCCGCCGAGACGGCGCCCGACGCCCGCGAGGTCGCCTTCAGCTCGGACGAGCTGACCTACGACAGCGAGGCGCAGCTCGTCACCGCGAGCGGCGACGTCCGGATGACCAGCGAGGGCAACCGGCTTCGGGCCGAGAAAGTCACCTGGAACCGGACCACCGACGAGGTCCGCGCCGAAGGCAATGTCCGGGTGGTCAACCCCGGCGGCGACGTCGCTTATGCCGACAGCGTCGTCCTCACCGACGCGCTTCGCGACGGAGTGGTCGACAACATGCTTCTCGTCCTCGCCGACGGCGGCCGGCTCGCCGCCGACCGGGCCGAGCGCAGGGACGGCTACACCACCCTCTACCGCGCCGCTTACTCGCCCTGCGCCGTGGTCAGCGAGAAAGGCTGCCCGAAGAACCCGACCTGGCAGATCAACGCGGTCAAGGTCGTCCACGACCCGGTCAAGCACCGGATCCGCTACGAAAAGGCCTCATTGAACCTGCTCGGCGCCCGGATCGTCGCCCTTCCCTTCCTCTCGCATCCCGACGGCACCGAGGGCGGCGGAAGCGGCCTGCTCGTTCCCGACATAAGGGTGAGCTCGAGCAACGGCTTCGAGCTGTCCGCTCCTTATTATCTGAAGATCGCGCCCGATCGCGACGCCACCATCACGCCCCACGTCTATACCGAGGTGGCGCCCATGCTCGAGGGCCGCTACCGGCACCTGACGGGCCTCGGCGCCTTCCAGCTCGGCGCCTATGTGACCTACGGCTCGCGAATCCCGATCACCGTGCCGGCCGATACCCTCACGGACGAGGGCCTTCGCGCCTATTTCGAGGGCAATGGCCGTTTCCAGCTGAGCCCGATCTGGAGCGTCACCGCCTCCGGCCGCTACGTCACCGACCGGACCTTCCTCCGCCGTTACGACATCTCGCGCGACACCCGGCTGCGCTCGGTGATCGAGGCCGAGCGGATCACCGCCGACAGCTACGTCTCGATCGCCGGCTGGGCCTTCCAGGGCCTAAGGGTCACCGACATCGCCGGGCAGCAGCCGATCGCCCTTCCGGCGATCGACGCCCGCTGGCGGCTTCCGGGCAAGGTCTGGGGCGGGCAGGTCGAGCTTCAGGCGAACAGCCTCGCCATCCTGAGGACCGGCGGCCAGGACACCCAGCGCGCTTTCGCCGGTGCGCGGTGGGACCGGCGGCGCCTGACCCCCTGGGGCCAGGAGCTGCTGCTCACCGCTTATGCGCGCGGCGACCTCTACCACAGCAGCGACACACTGCTCACCGACACGATCATCTATCGCGGCGAGGAAGGCTGGCGAACCCGGGCGATCGGAGCGCTCGCCGCCGAGCTTCGCTGGCCGCTGGTCGGGCCGTTCATGGGCGGCAGCCAGCGGCTGACGCCCGGGCTCCAGCTGATCGCGTCGGGCGCCACCGACAATCTCGAGGTCCCCAACGAGGACGCCCGCTCGGTCGACCTCGAGGACAGCAACCTCTTCGCCCTCAACCGTTTCCCCGGCTACGACCGCTGGGAGAACGGGCCTCGGGTGACCTACGGTCTCGACTGGGGAGTCGACCTTCCCGGAATCGCCGTCCGGACCACGATCGGGCAGAGCTACCGGCTCGACGACAAGCCCAGCATCCTCCCCCCGGGCACCGGGCTTTCGGGGCGCTTCTCCGATTATGTCGGGCGGACCAACGTCAAGTTCGGCCGCAAGCTGAACGTCGTCCACCGCTTCCGGATCGACAAGGAGAGCCTCGAGCTTCGCCGCAACGAGCTCGACGCCGTCGTCGGCGGACGCCAGACCTACGCCACGATCGGCTACCTCCGGCTCAACCGCGACATCGACCCGGCGCTGGAGGACCTGCGCGACCGCGAGGAGATACGCCTCGGCGGCCGGGTCCGCTTCGCCCGCTACTGGTCGGTCTTCGGCTCGACCGTCATCGACCTCACCGACGCCAAGGAGAGCCCGCTGTCCTCGGCCGACGGCTATGAGCCGGTTCGCCACCGCATCGGCATCAGCTACGACGACGACTGCCTCGAGATCGGAGTGACCTGGCGCCGCGATTACGACCGGGTCGGCGACATCGATCGCGGCAACACCTTCCAGTTCCGGGTGGCGCTGAAGAACCTCGGACGCTAAGTGATTGGTTTCCCGGCGAAGGCCGGGATCCAGTCGTTCGGCCCAACGCCCTGGGCCCCGGCCTTCGCCGGGGAGCAAGCCCTTCAGTTCCCGGTGGCATTGAAGAATCCCGGGCGCTAAAGAAGACCGCGCTAAGCTGGGGTTCAGCAAGTTTCAGGCAACGCTAGCGGCCTGCTTTAATTGGAGGAATGATGAAGCTCGGCATCTATCACGGGGCGGCGTTAGTGCTGGCCGGCTCATTGGCCGCGGCGGGCGCCCTTGCCCAGACCGCCGGCGACCCCCCGCCGGCGGCGCCGTCGGCGAGCCTCAACCTCCCGGCCAACCCCCGTTTCCTCACCCCCGACGATCCCAATCTCCGCAAGGCGACGGCGATCGTCAACGGCACCGTCATCACCCGCACCGAGGTCGATCACCGAATGGCGATCATCCGGATGGCGGCCGGAGGGCAGATCCCGCCCGAGGAGGAGCCGCGGCTTCGCCAGCAGGTGCTCCGCAACCTCGTCGACGAGGTGCTCCAGATCCAGGCGGCCGAGCAGGCCGACATCAAGATCACCAAGACCGAGGTCGACCAATATTTCTCCCGCTACGCCCAGGCGCAGTTCAAGATGACGCCCGACCAGATGGCGAAGTTCCTGCGCTCGAACGGAGCGTCGCCGGAGACGCTGAAGCGGCAGATCCACGGCGAGATGGCCTGGGCGCGGCTCCAGAGCCGGAAGATCGAGCCGTTCGTCAACATCAGCGAGGACGAGGTCCAGGCGGTGATCGAGCGGCTCAACGCCGCCAAGGGCACCCAGGAGTTCAAGGTCTCCGAAATCTTCCTGTCGGCGACTCCCGAGACCGCTGCGGAAGCCCGCGCCAATGCCGACCGGATCGTCCAGCAGCTGCGCGGCGGAGCCTCCTTCCTCGCTTATGCCCGCCAGTTCTCCGAAGCGACGACCGCGGCGACCGGCGGAGACCTCGGCTGGGTGCGCGCCGCCCAGCTGCCCGACGCGCTCGGAGCCGCCGTCCAGGCGATGCCGGTCGGAAGCATCAGCGAACCGATCGCGATCCCCGGCGGATTCTCGATCATCCAGGTGGCGGACACGAGGCAGGTCCTCACCGCCGACCCGCGCGACGCCGTCCTCAGCCTGAAGCAGATCACGGTCCGCTTCGCTCCGGGAAGCCCGAGGAACGTGGTCGAGGAGAAGGTGCAGAGCCTGCAGCGGGCGGTCCAGACGATGGGCGGCTGCGGCGGAGCGGAAGCGGCGGCCGCGGCGATCGGAGGCGAGGTCGTCACCAACGACCAGGTCAAGGTCCGCGAGCTTCCGCCGACGCTCCAGCAGCCGCTGCTCGCCCTCGGCCTCGGCCAGGCGACGCCGGCCTTCGGCTCCGCCGACGACCGGGTGAGCGTCCTCGTGATGTGCGGCCGCGACGATCCCGATCCCGTCGGCAACGTCAGCTTCGAGCGGATCTACAACGAGCTCGCCGAGAATCGGGTCAACCAGCGCGCCCGCCGCTTCCTGCGCGACCTCAGGCGCGACGCGGTGGTCGACTATCGCTAGGATAGGCCGGCCTTGATCGCTCCCCTGGCCGTCGCGCTCGGGGACCCCGCGGGGATCGGACCCGAGATCGCGGCCAAGGCCTGGGAACGGCGGGTCGCGGACTCGGTCCCGCCCTTCTTCGCGGTCGGGGCGCCCGAGGCCCTGCGCGCCGTCTGGGGCGGCCCGCTCCGGGTCGTCGCCGGCCCCGACGAAGCCGCCGGCTGCTTCGAGGATGCGCTTCCGGTCATCCGGATCGACGCGGCCGGCGACACCCGTCCCGGCCAGCCGACACTGGAGGGCGCGCGCAACTCGCTCGACGCGCTCGAGCTCGCCGTCGGACTGACCCGGTCGGGCGCCAGCTCGGCCCTCGTCACCGGCCCGGTCTCCAAGGCCCAGCTCTACGCCATCGGCTTCACCCATCCCGGCCAGACCGAGTTCGTCGCCGAGCGCTGCGGGATCGCCGCCGACATGGTGGCGATGATGCTGGCCGGCCCGACCCTCCGCACGGTTCCGGTCACCACCCATGTCGCGCTTCGCGACGTCCCGGCGCTGCTGACCACCGAGCTGATCGTCCAGCGCGGCCGGACCACGATCCGGGCGCTGCGCCGGCTGTTCGGGATCGAGCGGCCCCGGCTCGCCGTCGCGGGCTTCAACCCCCATGCCGGCGAAGGCGGGGCGCTGGGCCGGGAGGAGATCGACATCGTCATGCCGGCCATCGACCGGCTTCGCGAGGAGGGAGCCGAGGTCACCGGACCGCATGCGCCCGACACGATGTTCCACGCCCGGATGCGCTCGACCTACGACGCGGCGCTCTGCCTCTATCACGACCAGGCGCTGGTGCCGCTCAAGACCCTTCATTTCGACGAAGGGGTCAACATCACGCTCGGCCTTCCCATCGTCCGCACCTCGCCCGACCACGGCACCGCCTTCGACATCGCCGGCCAGGGCAAGGCCGAGCCGACGGCGATGCTCGCGGCCCTGAAGATGGCCGCCGACTGCGCGGCCCGGCTGGCGGCGGCGTGAGGCCGATGCCGCCGCTGCGCGAGGTGATCGCGCGGCACGGGCTGAGGGCGGCCAAGTCGCTCGGCCAGAATTTCCTGCTCGACGAGCAATTGCTCGACCGGATCGCCCGGGTGCCGGGCGATCTCGAGGGTCAGAGAGTGTACGAGGTCGGCCCGGGCCCGGGCGGCCTCACCCGGGCGCTTCTCCGCGGCGGTGCGGAGGTCATCGCGGTCGAGCGCGACCGGCGCTGCCTTCCCGCCCTCGGCGAAGTAAGCGAAGCCGCCGAAGGCCGGCTGCGCGTGATCGAGGGCGACGCTCTCGCGATCGACGAGCTTCGGGAGGTCGGGGCCGGAGCGCATGTCGCCGCCAACCTGCCCTACAATGTCGGCACCGCTTTGCTGGTGCGCTGGCTCGGCGGCGAGGCCTGGCCGCCCTGGTGGCGCTCGCTGACCCTGATGTTCCAGCTCGAGGTGGCGGAGCGGATCGTCGCCCGGCCCGGCACCTCGGCCTACGGACGGCTGGCGGTCCTCGCCCAGTGGCGGAGCGAGGCGCGGATCGCGATGAAGGTCCACCGCTCCGCCTTCGTTCCGCCGCCCAAGGTGATGTCGGCGGTGGTCCATATCGTTGCGAAAGCGGCGCCGGAGGGGGTCAGGGCGGCGACCCTCGAAAAGCTGACAGGAGCGGCGTTCGGGCAAAGGCGCAAGATGCTGAGGCAGAGCCTGAAGGGGCTCGAAGGGGGACTGGAGGCCTTGGCGGCGGTTGGGATCGATCCTGAGCGGCGGGCGGAGACTCTGACGGTGGAGGAGTTCGTCGCCGTCGCGAAGGCGATGGGCCCCGTGTCCTTCTCCCTCCAGGGGAGAGGGACAGGTTCGCGCAGCGAACCAGGGTGAGGGCTTGTAGCCCGTAGGTCCGATACGCCCTCACCCTCCCACCGCTTCGCGGCGGGCCCCTCCCTCTCCCCTGAAGGGAGAGGGGTTCAGGGCTTCGGAGCGCCGACCTCGGGCCGCTGGGCGGTCAGGACCTCGGGCGGGGGGCCCTTGGCGATGACGGCGGCGAGCTGGTTGGCCTGGGGGCAGGGATTGGCGCAGAGGGTGCGGATGCGCTCGAGATTCTTCTTGGCCCGCTCGACCGCCCCGCGCTGGACCAGGGCCTCGCCCTGGCCGGCGAGGGCGGCGACGTCGTTGGGCTCGAGCTTCAGCGCCTCGAAATAGAATTTGATCGCCTTGCCGGGGAGCTTGAGGCCCTGAGCGGCCCTGGCGAGGCCGATATAGGCCTGGCGGTTGCGCGGATCGACGGCGAGGGCGGATTCGAGCAGGTCGGTCGCTTCCTGGTAGCGCGCCTGCGCCGAGAGCGCCTGGCCCTGCTGGGTGAGCGCGACCGAGCGCGGGTCGATCTGGTCGTCGGGCTTCTGGCCCTGGCCGGCGCTCGCCAGGGTCGCCAGGGCGATGGCGACGGTGAGGGCGATGGGGGTGAGGCGCATCAGTAACTCCATGATCCTGTCGGGCGAGGGTCTAGCATGGCGCCCGCCACCGCGCGACGAAAAAGCCGTCGGTGCCGTCCGCCGCGGGGGTGAGGATCCGCCCCGGGCCGGCG
>DASQJV010000029.1:0-3001 GCA_035630855.1 Allosphingosinicella sp.
CAACCGTCCGCCGAGGCTCGCCGAGGCGCAGGCGGCGATATTGTGCCGCCGGATCCGGCACTTCCCCTACGGGACCCACTCCATCTTCGTCGGCGAGGTCGAGGAGGTGAAGGTGAGGGGGGACGTGGATCCGCTGGTCTACCTGGACGGAAGGTACGGGGGGGCATCCTGATCCTCCCCATGCAACGCATGGGGAGGGGGACCATGCGAAGCATGGTGGAGCGGTAGAAGGCTCCGAGCTGGAGGGTCCCGGCGCGAGATGGCGAAGGCCTGCGCCAGCTACCCCTCCACCCCGCTGCGCGGGGTCCCCCTCCCCATCTCCGATGGGGAGGATTTCACCCCCTGATGAACCGCTCCAGCGCCTCGTGGGCCTCGTCGTCGGTGGTCTGCACCGGCGGATGCTTGCAGAAATAGGCGGCCGCCGGATGGACGGGGCCGGCGAGGCCGCGGTCCTTGGCGATCTTGGCGCAGCGGATCATGTCGATCGCGACTCCGGCCGAATTGGGGCTGTCCTCGACCGAGAGCCGGAGCTCGAGGTTCATCGGCACTCCTCCGAACATCGAGCCTTCCATCCTCAGGAAGCAGACCTTGTTGTCGTTCTGCCAGGCGACATAATCGGACGGCCCGACATGGATGTTCTCGTCGTCGATCCGGCGCTCGGCGACCGACTGGACGGCCTCGGTCTTGGAGATCTTCTTGGAGGCGAGCCGCTTGCGGTTCGACATGTTGAGGAAATCGGTATTGCCGCCGGTGTTGAGCTGGTAGGTGCGCTCGAGCCGGACCCCGCGCTTCTTGAACAGGTCGGTGAGGACGCGGTGGACGATGGTCGCGCCGAGCTGCGCCTTGATGTCGTCGCCGATGATCGGCACTCCGGCCTTGCGGAAGCGCTCGGCCCAGGCCTCGTCCGAGGCGATGAATACCGGGATGTTGTTGACGAAGGCGACCCCCGCCTCGAGCGCGCACTCGGCGTAGAATTCGGTCGCCTCCTGGCTGCCCACCGGCAGATAGTTCAGCAGGACGTCTGTCTCGGTCTCCCTCAGGCGGCGGACGACGTCCGCTTTCTCCGGCTGCGGCAGGTCGGCCGGAAGGAAGGTGCGATCGTCCGGCCATTCGGCCATATGCTCGGAATAGCCGTCGAGCATCCGGCCCATCTCGACCTCGACTCCGCTCTCGGGCACGTGGTCGCAGAAGATCGCGGTGCAATTGGGCTTCTCGAAGATCGCTCCGGCGACGTCTTTGCCGACCTTGCGGCGGTCGATGTCCCAGGCGGCGACGATCCTGATGTCCTTGGGCCGGTAGCCGCCCAGGTCCCAGTGCATCAGCCCGATCTGGTCGTTGGCGCCGCCGTTCTGGTAGTGGGCGAGGCCCTGCACGAGCGAGCTCGCGCAATTGCCAACTCCGACGATGGCGACATTGATCGCCTTGGGGTCATGGAGACTCATCGGGCGCGCTCCGAATGGGCACGGTTCAAACAGATCGTCACGTCCACCTCAAAGGTCCTGCGGCGGCCTCCAAACGCGTGGGGCCGCAAATATGGGCACATCGTGCGGGCTCTGCCCCGCCAGCGCCCGGAGTGCAAGCTCGGCGTGCGCGGCGGCCATGCTAAGCGCATGGCGTACAGGCCCAAAAACGCCCTCCGCGACCCGGAACAATGGCTCCCCTGGCCGGTTTAACCAAGAGGCGCCGTCCCAGCGTCCCGAGCCATGTTCCCCGCCGATTTCCACCTCTAAAAAAGCACAGGAAGAAAAGGGTTGCAGCAACGCCTTGTGATTGCGGGCCGGGCATGAGCCCCTCGCTGCGCATCCTCGTCACCACCGACTCGGTCGGGAGCCTGTGGCAATACGGCCTCGATCTCGCCCGGGGCCTGTCCAGGCTCGGCCATGAGACCGTGCTCGCCCTTACCGGCCCGGCCGCGTCCGACGCCCAGATCAGGACGGCGGCCGCCGTCCCGGGGCTTCGGCTCGTCGACACCGGGGTCGCCCTCGACCGGCTCGCCGAGGACGAGGCTTCGCTGGTCCGGGCGGCGAAAGCGATCGCCCTCCTCGCCGACCAGTCCGGGGCGGACATCGTCCAGCTCAACACCCCCGCGCTCGCCGCGCTCGCCGATTTCGGCCCGCCGGTCGTCGCCGTCCTCCACAGCTGCCTCGCGACCTGGTGGGAGACGGTCCAGGGCACCCCGCTTCCGGACGATTTCGCCTGGCGGACCGATCTGATCGCGAGCGGCCTCCGCGCCGCCGGCGAGGTGGTGGTCCCGACCGCCGCCTTCGGAGCCTCGGTCAGGCGCCATTACCGTCTCGAAGCGGCCCCGCGCACCGTCCATCACGGACGCTCGCCGCTTGCCGTCCCAAGCGGCATGCCGCACGATTTCGTCTTCACCGCCGGCCGGCTGTGGGACCAGGGCAAGAATCTCGGACTGCTCGATTCGGCGGCCGGACGGATCGGAGTCCCGGTCCGGGCCGCCGGCCCGATCGCCGGCCCCAACGGCGGCCGGGTCATCTTCGACAATATCGACTGCCTCGGAGCGCTCGGCGACGAGGAGCTCGGTCGCCTGCTCTCGGCCCGGCCGGTGTTCGTCTCCACGGCCCTGTACGAGCCTTTCGGGCTCGCGGTCCTCGACGCCGCCTCGGCCGGCTGCGCCCTCGTCCTCTCCGACATCCCGGCGTTCCGCGAATTGTGGGAGGAGGTCGCGGTCTTCGTCGACCCGAATGACGAGGACGGCTTCGCCCGGGCGATCGGCGACCTCGCCGGCGACGATTTCGAGCGGGCGGTGCTCGGCCGCGCGGCGCGGGAGCGGGCCGCCCTCTATTCGCCCGACGCGATGGCCGCCCAGATGGCCGCGCTCTACCGAGGGCTCCTGCCCGCGGTTCGCGGCCCGGTGCTGGCTGCGGCGCGGGCGGCGGCCTGAGGCGCTGTCCTAGAACTTCTGCTGGCGCTCGTAGAGGCTCTTGTAATGCTGGATCCGGGTCACCCTGAGGCCCGGCATTCCCGAACGGTCGACGGC
>DASQJV010000030.1:0-5199 GCA_035630855.1 Allosphingosinicella sp.
CTACAAGGTTTACATCATCGACGAGGCGCACCAGCTGACCTCGCAGGCCTGGAACGCCCTCCTGAAGCTGATCGAGGAGCCCCCGCCCCACCTCGTCTTCGTCTTCTGCACCACACGATCGTCTCCAACGCGTCGTGCACGACCAACTGCCTGGCGCCGGTCGCCAAGGTGATGAACGACGTGATCGGCATCGAGCGCGGGCTGATGACCACGGTCCACGCCTACACCAACGACCAGAAGATCCTCGACCAGATCCACTCGGACAAGCGCCGCGCTCGGGCCGCCGCCATGTCGATGATCCCGACCACCACCGGCGCCGCCCGCGCCGTCGGCGAGGTGCTTCCCGAGCTCAAGGGCAAGCTGGACGGCTCGGCGATCCGGGTCCCGACCCCCAACGTCAGCCTCGTCGACCTCACCTTCACCCCCAAGCGCGACACCAGCCTCGAGGAGGTCAACGGCGCGCTCCGGGCCGCCGCGGAGAGCGGGCCGCTGGCCGGCATCCTCGACTATAGCGAGGAGCCCCTGGTCTCGATCGACTACAACCACTGCCCGGCCAGCTCGACGGTGGACAGCCTGGAGACCGCCGTCCTGGAGGGCAAGCTCGTCCGGGTACTCTCCTGGTACGACAATGAATGGGGCTTCTCGAACCGGATGGTCGACACCGCCGCGGCGATGGCGCGGCTGGCCTGACGTCATGACGTCGTTCCGGACCCTCGACGATCTCGGCGACGTCCGCGGCAAGCGCGTGCTCGTGCGGGTCGACCTCAACGTCCCGATGGCGGACCTCGAGGTGACCGACGACACCCGCTTCCGGGCCACCCTGCCGACGGTGACCGAGCTCGCCGACAAGGGCGCCATCGTCCTCCTCCTCGCCCATTTCGGCCGGCCCAAGGCGCCGAGCCCCGACTTCTCGCTCTCGCTGGTGACCCGGCCCTACGAGGCGGTTCTCGGCCGGCCGGTGCGCTACGTCGACTGGGAGGTCGCCGAGGAGAATGTCGCCATGCTCAGGCCCGGCGACGTCGCGATCCTCGAGAATACGCGCTTCTTCGGCGGCGAGGAGAAGAACGACCCCGAGGTCGCCCGGCGCTTCGCCCGGCTCGGCGATCTCTACGTCAACAACGCCTTCTCGGCCGCCCACCGCGCCCATGCCTCGACCGAGGGGCTCGCGCACCTCCTTCCGGCTTATGCCGGGCGGGCGATGGAGGCCGAGCTCAAGGCGCTCGGCAAGGCGCTGGGCGAGCCCGAGCGGCCGGTGGCGGCGGTGGTCGGGGGCGCCAAGGTCTCGACCAAGCTCGAAGTGCTCCGCCATCTCGTCACCAAGGTCGACCATCTCATCATCGGCGGCGGGATGGCCAATACCTTCCTCGCCGCCCGTGGGATCGACGTCGGCAAGTCGCTGTGCGAGCACGACCTCGCCCCGACCGCGCTCGAGATACTCGACGCCGCCGAGCAAGCGAATTGCACCGTCCACCTCCCCTATGACGTGGTCGTTGCGACCCAGTTCGCCGCCAACCCGTCGAGCCTTCGCACCTGCAACGTCCACGAGGTCGCCGCCGACGAGATGATCCTCGACGTCGGGCCGGCCGCGGTCGAGGCGCTCGCCGACGCGCTCAAGACCTGCCGGACCCTGGTCTGGAACGGGCCCTTGGGCGCCTTCGAGACGCCGCCCTTCGACCGCGCCACCGTCCAGCTCGCCCGGACCGCCGCGGCGCTCACCCAGGCCGGCCAGCTCGTCTCGGTCGCCGGCGGCGGCGACACCGTCGCGGCGCTCAACCAGGCCGGGGTCGCCGGCGACTTCACCTTCGTCTCGACCGCCGGCGGCGCCTTCCTCGAATGGATGGAAGGCAAGGCGCTGCCCGGAGTAAAGGCGCTGGAGACGGCGTGATCCGGCTGGCGGCCATCGACCATGTCGTCTTCCGGGTCGCCGACCTCGATTCCTCGCTCCGCTTCTACACCGAGGTGCTCGGAGCGAGCGTGGAGAAGGTCCAGGCCGGGATCGGCCTCTGGCAGCTGCGCGCCGGCACCTCCCTGATCGACCTCGTTCCGCTCGACGGGCCGCTTGGCCGGGCGGGCGGCGCCGGTCCGGGGCGGGAGGGGCGCAACGTCGACCATGTCTGCTTCCGGGTGCTGCCCTGGGACGAGGCGGCGATCCTCGCCCATCTCGCCGGCCATGGCCTCGAGGCGCAGGTGGAGCGGCGCTACGGCGCCGAGGGCGACGGGCCGTCGATCTATCTGACCGACCCGGACGGCAACGGGCTTGAGCTGAAGGGCCCGCCGGCGGCCTGAGCCTCTCGACAGGAGCGAGGCCTTGACGTAGGGGCGCCGGGCTTTTCGCCATTTCGCTCGGGCTCGCGAGACCCGGCGGGCGCGAGCGGCGCTGCCGTTTCGTGTTCCATGGCTCGAAGCTGCGAGGACGTAGCTCAAGGGTAGAGCGTCCGGCCTGACCGCCGGAAGGTCGCCGGTTCGAGTCCGGTCGTCTTCTCCCATTGGATAGCTCAACGGGTAGAGCAATAGACTGACACTCTATGGGTCGCGGGTTCGAATCCCGCTCCAAATACCTTTGCCAAGGTACTCCTGAACGGGGAGGCCGGCAGGGTGACCGGGCCCGAAGGGGAGGCGCGAAGGCTTTGGCCGGACCGCGGAACCGAAGGCCACCGCTGTTCCGGCTCTGCGCCGGCGAGGATACCGGCGCCGGGGAAGGGCGTGCGGCGCGGCTCCCAGGGCGAGGCCATAGGCTTCGCCGCTGCGGCCGCCGCCAAGCGCCCGGACCGACGCCTCAATCGCCGGACCGCCGGTCCATCGGGGTTCATCCTCCGGCCGACCTATCCGTCGGATATCAAGACGTCATCCCGGACTTGATCCGGGATCCATGGCCACGGTTCTTGGAAATCTCGTGCCGCGGTGTTCCTGGATTCCGGCTTTCGCCGGAATGACGGATGGTTCGTTGCACCGGCGCAACAGCCGCCGGACCAATTCCCCCATATCCGGGATCCGCCCTTTACCTGGATCAGCGAAGCCCCTAACCGCGCCGGCCCTTTGCCCGCAATCGGGCCGGCAAAGCAGAATGAGAGGAGGACCGGCGATGATCCGCAAGGAGTATGTTGTTGCCGAAAACCAGCGCGGCCTCCTCACCCAGGACGGCCGCGTCATCCGCATCCTCGAGCCCGGACGCCATGCGTATTGGGATTTTCGAGGCCGCCTCAATGTCGAGACCTTCGTCGCCAAGGGCCTGTTCGTCAGCCCGTGGGCGGAGATAATCGAGAAGAGGCACCCGGGGCTGGCCGAGCAGATTTTCACGGTGGTTCGTCCGGCCGAAGGGCAGGCCGCGGTGGTCTGGATCGACGGCCGCGCGGCCTATGTCGTTCGCCCGGGCCAGACCCTCTACGTCTGGAAGGTGCTGAACGAGGTGGCCGTCGCCGGCTACGACGTCATCGCCCGTCCGCGGCTCGACAAGGCCGAGCTGATCGCGTTCGAGAAGGCCGATGCCGCCCTCACCGGCAGCAAGCCGCCGATCGCGATCGTCGCGGTCGATTCGGGCCAGGCCGGGCTCGTCTTCTTCGACGGCGAGCTCGTCGAGACTCTCGGCCCGGGCCGCTACGGCTATTGGCAGGTCGGCCGCAACGTCACCTCGAAGGCGCTGGACACCCGTCCGCTGCCGCTCGAGGTGACGGCGCAGGAGATATTGACGAAGGACCGGGTGTCGCTTCGGGTGACCCTCACCGCCTTCGTCCAGGTCTCCGACGTCGAGAAAGCGGCGCTGGCCACACCGGACTATGTGCAGCACGTCTACAAGCTCGTGCAGTTCGCGGTCCGCGAGGCCGTGGGCGGCCGTACCCTCGACGAGCTGCTCAACGACCGGGAGACGGTGGACGACCAGATCGTGGCGCATGTGCGCTCGAACCTGGGCGACATCGGAATCGTCGTCACCGAGCTCGGGATCAAGGACGTGATCCTTCCGGGCGAGATGCGCGAACTGATCAACCGCGTGGTCGAGGCGGAGAAGGTCGCCCAAGCGAACCTCATCCGCCGCCGCGAGGAAACGGCCGCGACCCGGTCGCTGCTCAACACGGCCAAGCTGATGGAGGACAATCCGACCCTCCTGAGGCTCAAGGAGCTGGAGGCGCTCGAGCGCGTGACCGAGAAGATCGGCCGCATCGACGTCCACGCCAGCTCGGGCGAGGGCCTGCACGCGGTGGTCGACAAGCTGGTGACCTTGCGTCCCCGCGACTGAACTTGAGGGGCGGCGGAAACGCCGCCCCTTCTTTTCGAATCTCCTCCCCGTGAAGGGCGGGAGAGGGGTTCCTCCATTTGAACGGCGCCGTCCGCTGCGATACGGGGCCTTCGACTTTCCACGAATCGAAGGGACGGGTGCAGATGGATCAGGCGAAGATGACGGCGCAGATGGAGACGGGCGAGGGCTTCATCGCGGCGCTCGACCAGAGCGGCGGATCGACGCCCAAGGCGCTCAAGGGCTATGGAGTCGAGGAAGGCGCCTGGAGCTCGGACGAGGAGATGTTCGGGCTCATCCACGCGATGCGCTCGCGGATCATCAGCGCGCCGTCCTTCGGGTCCGGAAAGGTCATCGGCGCCATATTGTTCGAGCGGACGATGGACGGCGACATCGACGGCCGGCCGGTTCCCGAGGTGCTGAAGGAACGGGGCGTCGTCCCCTTCATCAAGATCGACAAGGGACTCGAGGCCGAGGAGAAGGGAGTCCAGCTGATGAAGCCGATACCCGAGCTCGACGGCCTGCTGGCCCGGGCAAAGGCGCTCGGGGTGTTCGGCACCAAGGAGCGTTCGGTGATTAATCTCGCCGATCGAGAGGGCATCGCCGAGATCGTCGCCCAGCAGTTCGAGGTCGCCCGCCAGGTGCTCGCCGCCGGGCTGGTCCCGATCCTCGAGCCGGAGGTCAACATCAAGAGTCCCGAGCGCGCCGAGGCCGACCGGATGCTGCTCGACGAGCTCCTGAAGGGCCTCGATGCCCTGCCCGGCGAGGAGAGGCTGATGCTGAAGCTCAGCATCCCGGCCACGCCCGGCCTGTTCGACCCGCTCGTCGACCATCCGCGGGTGCTTCGCGTGGTGGCGCTGTCGGGCGGCTACGGCCGGGCCGAGGCCTGCGCCGAGCTGGCCAGGAACCGCGTGAGCATGCCCTGGATCAGGCGGCGGTCGGCTCCGGAGCGGCGACGGGTTCCGGGCCCA
>DASQJV010000031.1:0-2100 GCA_035630855.1 Allosphingosinicella sp.
ACCATGGCGACGCTGATCCCGAGCGTTCCGACCATGAACAGCGGCAGCAAAGCGTGGACGATCTCGGACGACAGGTCCATCGCCAGGCTGACGAAGCCGAGCGCGATGACGCTTCGGTGGAGCGGCGGGCGGGGCGTCACGGGATCGGCTTCATCGCAGCGGGCCTTCCTAATTCCTCCCCGAGATTTCTCGGGGAGGGGACCGCGCGAAGCGCGGTGGAGGGGTTCTTCGGACTCGGAAAAGGCCCCTCCACCATGCTTCGCACGGTCCCCCTCCCCTGCCAATGCGGGGGAGGATTTTGAGAGGGGCGGCGTGCCCTCCTTAGCCGCCGCTTAACCGTTCCCCTTTATGGCGGGCCCGAACGACAGCCGAGCGGGTGATCACCATGAGCTTCTCTTTCTCCGATTTCTCCTCGACCCTGGAAGCCGGCGGCGCCCTCTCCGCCGACGACGTGCTGGCGATCCGCCGGGCGGTGTGGCCGGACGGGGTCGTCGCCCGCGCCGAGGCGGAGACGATCTTCGAGCTTCACCGGGCGGCCCGGACCGCCGGGACCGAATGGAACGACTTCTTCGTCGAGGCGATCACCGACTGCGTCGTCAACGGCGCCGAGCCGCGCGGCTATGTCGACGAGAAGGCTTCGGCCTGGCTGATCGGCCGGCTGGACCAAGGCGGCCAGGCGATCGGGCCGGTCGAGCTCGAGCTGGTCGTCAGGATCGTCGAGAAGGCGCTCAACGCCCCCGCCGCGCTCAAGAGCTGGGCGCTGGCCCGGATCGAGCGCTGCGTCCTCACCGGCGAGGGCGCCACCCGGCGCGACGGCGACCTCCGGCCGGGCGTGGTCGACGAGGCCGAGGTCAAGCTTCTGCGCCGCCTGGTCTTCGCCAGCGGCGGCGACGGTGCGCTCGTCGTCAGCCGGGACGAGGCCGAGATGCTGTGGCGGATCAAGGATTCCACGCTCGGCGCGGATAACGCCCCCGGCTGGCCCCAGCTGTTCGTCCAGGCGGTCGGCAACCACCTGATGGCCTATTCCTCCTACCGGCCGCTCGAGCGGACCGAGGCGGCACGGCTCGAAGCCTTCATGAACGACCGCCGGACCGACCTGCTCGGCTTCCTCGGCCGGATGGGCCGGCCGGACTTCGACGGCGCCGTGCGGGCCTTCGGATCGGAGGAGCAAGGCGCCGAGGCCCACGACTCGGCGGTCGCCGAAGCGGCGGCCGTCACTCCGACCGAAAATGTCTGGCTCCAGTTCAACGTCGCCCGCGACAACAGACGGGACGAGCTCGAGGAGGCCCTGCTCCGCTTCCTCGAGGAAGAAAGCGACTGAGCGCACCGCCCGAGGGTCCGTACTAGGAAAATCCGTCCGGGGCGCCTATCTAGCGCCCTTCCCATGGCCACCATCCTCCCCTCCCCGCCCAAGGTCGGCATGGTTTCGCTCGGCTGCCCGAAGAATCTCGTCGATTCGGAGCGTATCCTGTCGAAGCTCAGGTCCGACGGCTATCAGATGTCGCTCGATTATGCCGGCGCCGACGTCGTCCTGGTCAACACCTGCGGCTTCCTCGACAGCGCCAAGGAGGAGAGCCTGGCGGCGATCGGCGAGGCGATCGCCGAGAACGGCCGGGTCATCGTCACCGGCTGCATGGGCAAGGAAGCCGAAATCATCCGCGAGCGCTTCCCCGAGGTGCTCGCGGTCACCGGCGCCCACCAATATGAGCAGGTCGTCGGCG
This sequence comes from Allosphingosinicella sp., assembly GCA_035630855.1. Classification (GTDB taxonomy): domain Bacteria; phylum Pseudomonadota; class Alphaproteobacteria; order Sphingomonadales; family Sphingomonadaceae; genus Allosphingosinicella. Next base: position 1,722 of record DASQJV010000031.1, read on the forward strand.
CCGTCCACGTCGCCGCCCCGATGCCGCCCTCGGCCTATCTCAACCTGGTTCCCGACGGCGGCCTGAAGCTCACCCCGCGCCATTACAGCTATCTGAAGATCTCCGAAGGCTGCAACCACCGCTGCAGCTTCTGCATCATCCCGAGCCTTCGCGGCGACCTCGTCAGCCGCCGGCCCGACGCAATCCTGCGCGAGGCGGAGAAGCTGGTCGCGGCGGGGACGAAGGAGCTTCTGGTCATCAGCCAGGACACGTCGGCCTACGGGGTCGATCTCCGCCACGCCTCCTGGCCCTGGAAGGGCGGCGAGGTGCGCGCCCACATGACCGACCTCGCCCGCGAGCTCGGCAAGCTCGGCACGCCAGAAAACAAGGTTTGGGTGCG
>DASQJV010000032.1:0-9274 GCA_035630855.1 Allosphingosinicella sp.
CGTCTGATGCCCTGCTCGGCGAGCCGGGGCGCGGCTTCGCGCAGGCAATGGCCACCCTGGACCTGTTTCGCACCACGGTCGGGGCGGCGGCTTTGGGCTTCGCGCGCCGGGCGCTGGACGAGGCGAGCGAGCGGGCCCTGACCCGCAGGCTCGGGGGCGGGACGCTCGCCGACAATGGCCAAGTCCAGGCGATGCTCGCCGAGATGGTGCTCGACGTCGATTCCTCGGCTTTGCTCGTCTACCGCGCGGCCTGGCTTCGCGATACGACGGGACGGCGCAACAGCCGCGAGGCGGCGCTCGCCAAGCTCCACGCCACCGACAGCGCCCAGCAGGTGATCGACAAGGCGGTGCAAATCTTCGGCGGGCTCGGGGTGACCCGGGGAAACATCGCCGAGCGGCTCTACCGCGAGATCAGGGCGCTTCGGATTTATGAGGGGGCGTCGGAGGTGCAGAAGGTGGTGATCGCCCGCGCCCATTTGGCGGAGCACCGCGGATGAGGGCGCTGCTTCCCCCCGGCTGGCCGCGCCCGAAAGGCTATGCCAACGGCATCAGCGCAAAAGGGCGCGTGATCGTCACCGCCGGCGTCGTCGGCTGGACCGCCGAGGAACGATTCGAGGCGGAGGACCTGCCCGGCCAGTTCCGCCAGGTGGGCGCGGGCGATCACCACCTTTTGCACCTCGGATGCGCCTTCGTAGATCCTGAGCGCGCGGATCTCGCGGTAGAGGCTCTCGACCGGCACGCCATGGGTGACGCCGAGGCCGCCGAAAATCTGCACCGCCTTGTCGATCACCGCCTGGGCGCGGTCGGTGGCGTGGAGCTTGGCGAGCGCGGCCTCGCGGCTGTTGCGCCGGCCCTTGACGTCGCGGAGCCAGGCGGCGCGGTAGATCAGCAAGGCGGAGGTCTCGACGTCGAGCACCATCTCGGCGAGCTTCGACTGGGTGACGGCATTGTCGGCCAGCGTTCCGGCCCCGAGCCGCCGGGTCAGGGCCCGCCGGGTCGCCTCGTCCAGGGCCCGCCGGGCGAAGCCCAGGGCCGCCGCGCCGACCGTGGTCCGGAAGACGTCGAGGGTCGCCATGGCTTGGGTGAATCCCCGGCCGCGCTCGCCGAGGAGGGCGGAGGCGGGGAGGCGGGCGTCGGCGAAGCGCAGGGTCGCGAGCGGGTGAGGCGCGATCACCTCGATCCGCTCGCTGTCGTCGAGGCCCTCAGTGTCGCGATCGACGATGAAGGCGGAGATGCCTTTCGCTCCCGGCGCCTCGCCGGTGCGGGCGAAGAGGATGTAATAATCGGCGATTCCGCCGTTCGAGATGTAGGTCTTGGCGCCGTTCAGAACCCAGGAGTCGCCGTCCTGCTCGGCCGTCATGTCCATCGAGGCGACGTCCGAGCCGGACTCGGGCTCGGTGAGGGCGAAGGCGGCGATCTTGTCGCCGCGGGCGACGGCGGGGAGATAATCGGCTTTCTGCGCCTCGCTTCCGAACAGGCTGATCGTCCCCGAGCCGAGCCCCTGCATGGCGAAGGCGAAGTCGGCGAGGCCGGAGTGGCGGGCGAGGGTCTCGCGGATCAGGGCGAGGCCGCGCACGTCGAGCCGGCCGGCCTCGTCGGGGACGCAGTGGCGAAGCCAGCCGCCGTCGCCGAGCCCGCGGACGAGGTCGCGGCAGGCGGAGTCGAGGTCGGAGGGCTCGTCGTCGGTGAGGTTGGCCTGGCACCAATGTTCGAGGCGCTCGGCGAGGTCGCGATGCGAGGCGTCGAAGAAGGGCCAGTCGAGGAAGTCCCGCATTGCCCTCACCCTGCCGTGCCCTTCGGGCCCGGCTGTCCCTCTCCCCTATAGGGAGAGGGGTTGGTGGGAGGCGACGCCTCTTTACCCCTCTCCCTGTAGGGGAGAGGGAAAGCAGGGCGCGAAGCGGCCTGCGAGGGTGAGGGCAGTGCATTGGCGATCACTGTGAGCACCCCGTCGAGATTCTCCGTGATCTCGTTGTTCCAGAAGCGAAGAGTCCGCCAGCCCAGGCTCGCGAAGGCGCGCTCGCGTTCGGCGTCATATTCCGCGTCGTCCGCATGTTGGCTGCCATCGGCTTCGACGACGAGCTTGGCCTCCGCACAGGCGAAATCGGCGATGTAGCCGGCCAGCCACATCTGCTTGCGGAACTTCGCGCCGCACAGGCGGCGATCCCTAAGATGGCCCCAGAGGAGGCGCTCCTGGGGGGTCATCTCGCGCCGGAGGCGGCGGGCTCGTTCGAGCTTGTCGAGGCCCGGGGGTCTTTTCATGCCCTCACCCTGGCGCTTCGCGCCTGTCCCTCTCCCCTACAGGGAGAGGGGGGAAGAAGGGCGCTCCCACCAACCCCTCTCCCTGTAGGGGAGAGGGACACGCAGGCGGCGAAGCCGGCTGCGAGGGTGAGGGCGCGGGCGTCAGTCACCCTTGAACTCCGGCTTGCGCTTCGCCGCGAAGGCTTCGAAGGCGCGGCGGAAGTCGTTGGTGGCCATGCAGATGGCCTGGGCCTGGGCCTCCATCTCGATCGCGGTCTCGAGGCTGACGTTCCATTCCTGATTGAGCTGGGTCTTGGTGATGGAGTGGGCGAAGGTCGGGCCGCTCGCGAGATCGCGGGCGAGCGCTTGGGCCTCTTCGAGGAGCGTCGCGCTCGGCACGATCCGATTGTGGAAGCCCCAGCGCTCGCCCTCCTCGGCGGTCATCACCCGGCCGGTGTAGAGCAGCTCCGCCGCCCGGCCCTGGCCGACGATCCTCGGCAGGATGGCGCAGGCGCCCATGTCGCAGCCGGCGAGGCCGACCCGGGTGAAGAGGAAGGCGGTCTTCGTCTCGGGCGTGGCGAGGCGCAGGTCCGAGGCCATGGCGACGATCGCTCCGGCGCCGACGCAGATTCCGTCGAGCGCGGCGACGATCGGCTGCGGACAGGCGCGCATCGCCTTGACGAGGTCGCCGGTCATCCGGGTGAAGTCGAGCAGGCCGGGCATGTCCATCTTCGTGAGCGGGCCGATGATCTCGTGGACGTCGCCGCCCGAGCTGAAATTGCCGCCGGCGCCGGCGACCACCACCGCCTTGACCTCGCGGGCGTAGACCAGGGCCCGGAAGGTGTCGCGGAGCTCGGCATAGCTCTCGAAGGTGAGCGGGTTCTTCCGCTCCGGCCGGTTGAGGGTGACGGTCGCCACCCCTGAGGCATAGTCCCACAGGAAATGGGCGGGGGCGAAGCTTTCAGGGTTCATGCGATCTCCACGGCCTCACCGTTCCGTTCCGACAGGATCAGGTCAAGCACCGCTTCGGCGACCGCCTCGGGAGCGATGAGGCGGCCGGACGGGTTGAGGCGGGCGAGCTCGGCCCTGGCATCGTCCTCGCTCCGGCCGGTCTTGGCGGTGATGTTCGAGACCGACCGGACGGTCATCTCGGTATCGACGAAGCCCGGGCAGACCGCGTTCACGCGCAGGCTCTTCCCCGCATATTCGGCGGCGAGGGCTCGGGTCAGGCCGACGGCGCCGTGCTTGGCGGCGATATAGGGCGAGGCGTAGGCGAAGCCGTGGAGGCCGGCCATCGAAGCGATGGTGACGATCCGGCCGGCCTCGGCGGCGAGCAGGTCGGGAAGGGCCGCCTGGCAGCAATGGAACATTCCGTCGAGATTGACCGCCAGCATGTCGCGCCAGAGCTCGGGCGTGACCCTGGCGAAGGGCATTCCGGACGCGGCGCCGGCATTGTTGACGAGGATCGTGATCGGACCCTGCGCCTCGCGGGCCAAGGCGAAGGCGCGGTCGACCTCGTCGCGGACGGTGACGTCGGCGGGGGCGACGAGGGCGTCGAAATCGCCGGCGCAGACCTGCTCGAGCGGCTCGCGGCGGCGGCCGACCAGAGTCAGCTTCGCGCCCTTGGCGCCCAGCGCTCGGGCGATGGCGGCACCGATCCCGGTGCCGCCGCCGGTGATCAGGGCGTGGTGGCCCTGAAGCCTCACGCCTTCAGCTCCGCCTCGCGCGCCAGGTTGCGGGCGAGCTGGGCCATCCCGCCGAGATATTGGGGCGGGACGTGGACCGAGCGATGGTCGGCCGCGGCGGCCGCGCGCAAGGTCCACATCGGGTCGATCAGATGCGGGCGGGCGAGGGCGACGAGATCGGCTCGGCCGGCGGCGAGGATCGAGTTGACGTGGTCGCTCTCGTAGATGTTGCCGACCGCCATCGTCGCCACCCGGCCCTCGTTGCGGATCTGGTCGGCGAAGGGAGTCTGGAACATTCGGCCGTAGACGGGGGCGCAATCGGCCCAGGTCTGCCCCGCCGAGACGTCGATCAGGTCGGCCCCGGCCTCGGCGAAGGCGCGGCCGATCAGCACGGCCTCGTCGGGAGTCACTCCGAGCTCCCCCATCCAGTCGTTGGCGGAGATCCGCACCGACATCGGCCTGTCCGCCGGCCAGGCCGCCCGCATCGCCCGGAAGATCTCGAGCGGGAAGCGGAGCCGGTTGTCGAGGCTTCCGCCATAGTCGTCGCTGCGCTTGTTGGTGAGCGGGGTGATGAAGCTGGAGAGGAGATAGCCGTGGGCGGCGTGGAGCTCGACCATGTCGAACCCGGCCTCCAGGCCCATCCGTACCGAGGCGACGAACTGCCCGCGGACCTCGTCCATGTCGGCGCGGGTCATCGGCCGGGGTATCTGGTTCCGTGCCGACCAGGGCACGTCCGACGCGGCCATGACCGGCCAGTTGCCCTCGTCGAGCGGGACATCATAGCCTTCCCAGCCGACCTTCGTGCTGCCCTTGGGCCCGCTATGGCCGAGCTGGAGGCAGAATTTCGCTCCGGTGTTGGCATGGACGAAGTCGACGATCCTCCGCCACGCCTCGACATGCTCCGGCCGGTACAGGCCCGCGCAGCCGGGCGTGATCCGGCCCTCCGCCGAGACGCAGGTCATCTCGGTATAGAGGAGGCCGGCGCCGCCCTGGGCTCGGGCGCCGTAATGGACGAGGTGGAAGTCGTTGGGGTCGCCGTCCCGCGCCGAGTACATCGCCATGGGCGAGACGACGACCCGGTTGGCCAGCTCGAGCCGGCGCAGCCGGTAGGGCGCGAACATCGGCGGGGCGGGGTCGTTGACCGGAGTGCCGAGCGCCTTCGACTGGAACCAGCGCTCGACCCCCTCGAGCCAGGGCTTGTCGCGCAGGCGCAGATTCTCGTGGCTGACCCGCTGGGAGCGGGTGAGCAGGGAATAAGCGAACTGGATCGGCTCGAAATGGAGGTAGCGCTCGAGGCTCTCGAACCATTCGGTCGAGTTGCGGGCGCTGTTCTGGAGCTTGAGGACCTCGACCTGGCGCTCCTCGCGATATTCGGCGAGGGCCGAGTCGCGCGACAGACCGGGGCGGTTGAGCACCTCGGCGAGCTTGATCGAATCCTCCAGCGCCAGCTTGGTGCCCGAGCCGATCGAGAAATGGGCGGTATGGGCGGCGTCGCCGAGCAGGATCAGGTTGCGGTAGGACCAGCGCTCGCAGAGGACCCGCCGGAAGCGGAGCCAGGCTTCCGGGCCCTCGAGATGGGCGGCGTTGGACATCAAGGCGTGGCCGTCCAGATATTTGGCGAAGATTCGCTCGCACAAAGCGATCGCCTCGGCCTGCTCCATCCGGTCGAGGCCGAGGCCGGCCCAGGTGTCGGGCGCCATCTCGACGATGAAGGTCGAGAGATTGTCGTCGAAGCGATAGGCGTGCGCCCAGACCCAGCCGGCCTCGGTCTCCTCGAAGGCGAAGGTGAAGGCCTCGAACACCTTTTGGGTGCCGAACCAGAAGAACCTGTTCTTGCGGACCTGGATGTCGACCCCGAAATGCGCCTCGTGCTCGGTGCGGATGCGGCTGTTGGCGCCGTCGGCGGCGATGACGAGGTCGAAGCCCGCATAGGAATCGAGGTCGGGGCTCGCCTCATGCTCGAAGTGGAGCCGAACGCCGAGCTCGCGGGCCCGGTCCTGGAGGATGTTGAGGAGCCTCCTTCGGCCGATGCCGATGAAGCCGTGGCCCGACGAGCGCATCGTCTGCCCGTGGATATGGACCTCGATATCGTCCCAATGGGCGAACTCGCTTTGGATGATCGAGCCCGAGACGGGATCGTTGGCCATCAGATTCTCGACCGTCTGGTCGGAGAAGACCACGCCCCAGCCGAACGTGTCGTCGGGGCGGTTGCGCTCATAGAGGTCGATCTCGTGCGCGGGGTCGCGCAGCTTCATCGAGATCGCGAAATAGAGCCCGGCGGGGCCGCCCCCCAGGCATGCGATGCGCATCGCCTTCTCCCTTGCTGGGAGGCCTAGAGCGGCAGTGAAAAGGAGGCAAGGGCGGCAGGTCAGTCCGGCTTGTTCGGGTCGGGCTGCTTGTCCTCCTCCTCCTGCTCCTGCTGGTTCCCCTTCTTCTTGCCGCCGCCGAGCAGCAGGCCGCCGCCGACAACGGCGGCGGCGCCGGCCGCGCCGAGCAGGGCGTCGCGGGTGCCGTGGCCCTTCTTCCCGCCGCCGCCGGGCTCGGCCGTCGTGCGAAGAAGCGACTGCAGGGCCTGGAGCCCCTCCATCGAGATCGGGAACGGTCCGATCGGCGGCGCCCCCACGCGGGGCGCGTAGAGGGCGAGGCCGGGCCGGTCGAGGGCGATCGTGGCCGCGCCGACGGTGACGTCGACCGCGCCCCGGCGGACGTCGCCCGTGGCGCGCGGGCCCGGGCCGCGGAGCACGATCAGGGTGGCCTCGTCCTTCTTCGCCTTCACTTTCCCGCCGACCGCGGCCTCGCGGCTCGCGATCCTGATCGCGTCCTCGCCGACGACCCCTTCGAAGATCGTCCCGCGAACGCCGATGGTGGCGACCGGAGTGCGCACCGAGGCGGGCCCCGAAGGGCTGCGCAGGCCGCGCCCCGACATGAAGCGGAAGGCGCCGCGGGTGACGCTGACCGCGGTCGAGCGGCTGTTCCTCGCCGGATCGTAGACGAACCGGTCGACGGCGACCCGGGCGTTGGCGCCGACGGTGAAGGTGGTCCGGTCGAGCAAAAGGATCTGCAGCTGGCTCGCCGCGGCGGTCCTGACCTCGTCGTTGAGGTTGACCCGTTCGCGGACCACAGCGGGCCGCGCCTTCTTCGTCCCGGCGCCGACGATCGCCACCTTGTTGCGCACCGCCGCGTTGACCCCGACCGCCTGGGCCCCCAAGGGCGAAGCGGCGAGCGCCGCCGCCGCCGCCGCCGCGGTGGCCTTGCCGAGGAATCCTGGTCTCATCGTCTTTTCCCCTTCCGGGGAGGCGCGGGCCTCGGCACCGGTCCGCAGGCCGCGGCCACCGCCGCCCAGTCCGAATCGGCGACCGGCTTCCCGGCGAGCAGGCCCAGCTCCAGCTCGGCGCCCTGGCGATCGTCGACGAGGCACAGGACGGCCGCATAGAGCAGGCGAGGCGGAACCGCCTCGGGATGGGCGAACAGCACCCGTTCGAGCGTGGCGAGCGCGCCCAGCATGTCGGTCGCTCCGACCTGGCGACGGGCGAGCGCCATGCCGCTGTCGAGCTGGCCGGTCGCCGCCGCAAGCGCGGCGGGATCGTCCTGCGCCCGGGCCGCGGGCGACAGAGTCGCGGCGGCCAGCAAGGCGAGCGGGAAGCGCAGCATCCTGGCGGCCATTCGCAACCTTCCTCCCGGGGAGCCCGGTTTGACTAAGGGCTATCATTCGCCCACCTTCGCGACAACTTCATTTCGGCGCCGGGGACGGCTGCCGATCCCGAGCGAGAGGGGCGGCGGGCACCATGTGGGGCATCGGGCGCAGGAGGGCGGCGACGGCCACGCGGCGGTCGACCATCATGCTCGCCGGGCTTGCGGCGGTGCTTCTGGTAGCGCTGGCGAGGCTCGCCGCTCCGGCCCTGTTCGACCAGACGGGCGGCCTCGTCTTCGACCGCTATCAGCGCCTCTCGCCCCGCCCTTACCGGGACGCCGGAGTCCGGGTCGTCGACATAGACGACGAGAGCGTCCGACGGCTCGGCCAGTGGCCCTGGCCCCGAACCGATCTCGCCGCCATGAACGACTCGATCGCCAAAGCCGGCGCTGCGGCGGTGGCCTGGGACATCGTCTTCTCGGAAGCCGACCGGACCTCGCCCCGCTTCCTCGCCGAGCGGGAGGCGAGGTCCGGCGCGAGCCAAGCGCAGGTCGCGGCGCTGAGGGCGCTTCCCGATCACGATGCCCGGTTCGCCGCGAGCCTGGCCGGGGCGCCGTCGGTGCTCGGCTTCTTCCTGACCCAGGACCGGCCCGGCGCTCCCGTGCAACCCAAGGCCGGCTTCGCCGTCGCCGGCACGGACGCGGGCGCGAGCCTCGTCGACTATTCCGGAGCGATCCTGCCGCTGCCGCGGTTCGAGGAGGCCGCGGCCGGCCTCGGCTTCGTCTCTCACAAGGGCGACGCCGACGGCATCGTCCGCCGGGTGCCGCTGGTCGCCCGCGCCAACGGAGCCCTCGTTCCGTCCCTTTCCGCGGAGGTGTTGCGAGTCGCCCAAGGCGCCGGCAGCCTGGTCGTGCGAAGCAGCGACTCCAGCGGCGAGACCGGCGCCGGCGCCGCCCAGACGGTGGGGCTCAAGATCGGCGAGGCCGAGGTGCCGGTGACCGAGCGCGGCGAAATCTGGATGCATTACAGCCCGCCGGCGCCGGAGCGGTCGGTGCCGGCCTGGAAGATCCTGTCGGGGCAGGTTCCGCAGGCCGAGATGGAAAGGCTCTTTTCGGGCCGCATCGTGCTGATCGGCGCCGGCGCCATCGGCCTTCGCGACCTCGTCGCCACCCCGATGCGCGAACGCGAGCTAGGGGTGGTCATCCACGCCCAGGCAGTCGAGCAGATGGTGCTCGGCGATTTTCTCGAGCGGCCGGACTGGGCGACCGGGCTCGAAATGGCGGTCCTGCTCGGCGCCGGAATCCTCCTCGCCCTTCTGCTTCCGTCGATCGGCGCGCTGCCGGGCGCGCTGCTCGCGGCCGGCCTGATGTCGGCGGCGGCGGGCGGAAGCTGGTACGCGTTCAAGGCGGAGCGGCTGCTGCTCGATCCGACCGCGCCGGTGCTCGCACTGCTCGGCTGCTACGTCGTCGCGACCCTCTTCACCTATCTGCGCGAGGAGAAGCAGCGGCGCTACATACACGGCGCTTTCGACCGCTATCAGCGCACCGAACTCGTCGCACAGCGCACGCACCCCGCGGACGAACGACGCATCGTGGGTGAGCATCCCGCCGGCTGCCTGCACGAGCGGCTCGAGCACGACTGCGCACACGCGGTCGCCGTCGCGCTCCAGCAGGTCGCGCAGCTCGGCGAGCACCTCTTCCGCGCGGTCGGCGCGGTCCTG
>DASQJV010000033.1:0-5955 GCA_035630855.1 Allosphingosinicella sp.
CCGCGCATTCCAAGGGAGCCTCGAGTGACGGACCAGCGCAGCTTCGACGACCGCGACGGCTTCATCTGGCTCGACGGTGGCCTGGTGCCGAGGCGCGAGGCCAATGTCCACGTCCTCACCCACGCCCTTCATTACGCTTCCTCCGTCTTCGAGGGGCAGCGCGCCTACGGCGGCGAGGTGTTCAGGCTGAGCGACCACAGCCGGCGGCTCCGCAACAGCGCCCGGTTGCTCGGCTTCGAGATTCCGTACGGAGTCGACGAGATCGACGAGGCCTGCCGCGAGGTGCTCCGCGCCAACGGCCTCGAGGACGCCTATATGCGGCCGCTCGCCTGGCGCGGCTCGGAGCAGATGGGCGTTTCGGCGCAGAGGTCGAAGATCCATCTCGCCATCGCGGTCTGGCCTTGGCCGGCCTATTTCGGCGAGGAGGCGATCGCCAAGGGCCTCAGGCTGGCCATCTCCAAATGGCGCCGCCCGGCGCCCTATACGGCGCCGACCGAGTCGAAGGCGTCGGGCCTCTACATGATCTGCACCCTCGCCCGCCACCAGGCCCAGGCGGAGGGCTATGACGACGCCCTGATGTTCGACTGGAGGGGCCAGGTCGCCGAGGCGACCGGGGCGAACGCTTTCTTCGTCAAGGACGGGGCGCTTCACACGCCGACCCCCGACTGCTTCCTCAACGGGATCACCCGCCAGACGGTGATCGAGCTCGCCCGCCGGCGCGGGATCGAGGTGGTCGAGCGGGCGATCTGGCCGGAGGAGCTCGAGGGCTTCGAGCAATTCTTCCTGACCGGGAGCGCCGCCGAGGTCACCCCGGTCGCCTCGGCGGGTCCGTGGAGCTTCGAGGTCGGCGAGCTGACGATGCAGCTCAGGAAGGATTATCTCGACCTCGTCCACCGCCGCCTGTCGAACGTCTGACGGGGGTTTCACGAACCGCTTCCCCGCTATAAGGCGCCCTCGCAGCGCCATGCTGGGGCGTCGCCAAGTGGTAAGGCACCGGTTTTTGGTACCGGCATTCGCAGGTTCGAATCCTGCCGCCCCAGCCAAGCGAAACGCGGCTTCGGCTGCGCGAGCGCTCCGGTTGAGAGCGACGATCTCCTTTTCTCGTAGCCGGTGAGCCGGCAGAAAGCCTCGTTCGCGGCCACGGCCGGAGCGCCGGCAAGCCGCGGATCCGTGATCATCTAGGCGATGGGCGACACCCAAATTCCCTCTCCCCGCCGGGGAGAAAAGGAAGATGCGGTCGGCCCGCCCCGGATCCCGCGCCGCCAGAAGGCCCGTTGACCGCGTCGCAACCGTCGCCTAATGGCGTTTCACTGTGCTAACACGTTGGAACAAAAACCCATGCCCGCCTCTCCTCCGCCGGTCGTGCCTACACGGGATCCGCGCACCCTGACCGCCGACCTCTGCGCGGCGCTGCTCGCGCCCGCCAGCGTCGAGGAGATGGGCCGCCTTCTCGGCGATCTCTGCACTCCCGCGGAGATCCGGACCCTGGCCGAGCGCTGGCACGTGGCGCGGCTGCTCGACGGCACTTCGCTCTCCTATCGCGACATCCACGACGCCACCGGAGTCAGTCCGACGACCATCGTCCGGGTGGCCCGGTTCCTGCGCCAGGAGCCGCATCGCGGCTACCGCCTCGCCATCGACGCGCTCGGAGCCGGCGATGCTGGTTGACGAGACCCGCCTCCACATCGCCGTCCAGAAGTCGGGGCGCCTCTCCGAGTCCAGCCGAGGCCTCCTCAAGGACTCGGGCCTGAGGATCCAGAACGGACGCAACGAGCTGACCGCCCGGGTGGAGAATTTTCCGGCCGACCTCATGTTCGTCCGCGACGACGACATCCCGACCTTCGTCGCCGACGGAGTCTGCGAATATGGGATCGTCGGCGAGAACGTGCTTCGCGAGTTCACGCTCGCCGAAGGCCGCCCGCGCGTCGAGCTGCTGGCCAAGCTCGGCTTCGGCCGCTGCACGCTCCGGCTCGCGGCGCCGGAAGCGACTCTGTACGAAGGCCCGGACTCGCTCGAGGGGGCCCGGATCGCGACCTCCTATCCCGGAATCGTCCAGGCCTTTCTCGACTCGAACGGGGTTTCCGCCTCGATCGTGAAGATGACGGGAGCGGTCGAGCTTGCGCCGCGCCTCAGGATCGCCGGCTATATTTGCGACCTCGTCTCGACCGGCGCGACCCTGGAGTCGAACGGCCTCCGGGCGCTGGACACGGTGTTCGACAGCGAGGCGGTGCTGATCCGCACCCTGAAGCCCGTCTCCGAAGCGAAAAGGGAGCAGGGCGAGCGGCTGCTCAGCCGGATCGAGGGCGTCCTCGCCACCAAGGAGTCGAAATATATCATGCTGAACGCGCCCGGCGAGGCGCTCCGGCAGATCGCCGCCATCCTTCCCGGCGCCGAGGCGCCGACCGTCCTTCCGCTCCACGGCCGGCCGGGCCAGTTCGCGGTCCACGCCGTCTGCCAGGAATCGGTCTTCTGGGAGACTCTCCAGAAGCTGAAGGCGGTCGGTGCCTCCGCCATCCTCGTCCTGCCGATCGAAAAGATGATGCTGTGAAGCGGCTGCTGTGGGCCGATCTGGACGCCCGGGAGCGGTTCGACGCCCTGGCGCGGCCGGCGGGGCGGAGCGATCCGGCGCTGGTCGAGGGCGTGCGCGGGATCGTCGACCGGGTGCGCGCCGGCGGCTGGGACGCGCTCGCCGCCGAAGCCCGGCGGATCGACGGCCAGGCCCCCGCCCGGGTCGCGGTCGGCCCCCTCGCCGCCGAAGCGCGCCGCACCCTCGCGCCGGAGCAGGTCGAAGCGATGGAGCTTGCCGCGCGCAACGTCGCGGCCTTCCATTCGGGCAGCTTTCCGGCCGAGCATGAGGTCGAGACCCTGCCAGGCCTCACCGTCCGCAAGGCGTGGCGGCCGATGGACCGGGTCGGTATTTACGTGCCGGGCGGCCGGACTCCGCTCTTCTCCACTCTGCTCATGCTGGCGCTTCCCGCCCGGGCGGCGGGCGTGGGCGAGCTCGTCGCCGTGACTCCGCCCCGCCCCGGAGGCGGGCTCGATCCCCTAGTCGCGCTCGCCGCGCAGCTTTGCGGCATCGACTTCGTCTGGACGGCCGGCGGCGCCCAGGCGATCGCCGCGCTCACCTTCGGCGCCGGCGGAATCGCGCGCGTGGACAAGATCTGCGGTCCCGGCAACCGCTGGGTGGCCGAAGCCAAGACCTATGTCGCCTCGCTGCCGGGCGGACCGGCGATCGACCTGCCGGCCGGCCCCAGCGAGCTGCTCGTCGTCGCCGACCGGACCGCCGATCCGGCGCTGGTCGCGGCCGATTTGCTCAGCCAGGCGGAGCATGACGCGGACGCCCAGGTGTTTCTGGTCACTCCCTCGCAGCCGCTCGCCGAGGCCGTCGCCGCCCGGCTCGAAAGCCAGCTCCGCGACCTCCCCCGCCGCGACGTCGCCCGAGCCTCGCTCGGGCAGGGGCGGATCCTGCTCACGGCGGATCTCGACGAGGCGCTGGACGTCGCCAATCTCTACGCGCCCGAGCATCTCTCGCTCGCCGTCGCCGATCCCGACGCTCTGATCCCGCGAGTCCGCAACGCCGGCGCAGTCTTCGCGGGGCCGCTCGCCGCGGAGACCTTCGGCGACTATCTCGCCGGATCCAGCCACGTCCTCCCAACCGACGGCGCCGCCCGGGCGTGGAGCGGAGTCTCCGTCCACACCTTCCTGAAGTCGATGACGGTCCAGACCGTGACCGCCGCCGCCGCCGCCCGGATCGCGGCGCCGGCCGCGGCTTTGGCTCGGATGGAAGGCCTGGAAGCGCATGCGCGCGCCGCCGACGCGCGCCTCGCGGCGGTCGCGGCATGACCTCCCTCGCCGCCCGGCTCGCCAGGCCCGAGATACTGGCCCTGCCGCCGTTCGACATCGCCGCCGCCGCGAACGACGGCTTCGGACCGGACGCGATCCGGCTCGACGCCAACGAGAATCCCTTCCCGCCGCTGTCGGAGGGGAGCCTCGCCGCCGGGCTCAACCGCTATCCCGAGCCCCAGCCGGCCCGGCTCAAGCGGTCGCTGGCCGGGCTCTATGGCGTCGGAGCGGACAATGTCGTCGTCACTCGCGGCGCCGACGACGCGATCGACATCCTCGTCCGGGCCTTCTGCCGCGCGGGCGTCGACTCGGTCTCGATCTGCACTCCGACCTTCTCCGCTTACGGGCATTTCGCGGCATTGCAGGGCGCCCGCCTGGTCGAGATCCCGCTCGGTCCCGGGTTCGACTTCGACCCCGAATCCTTCCTGCGTGCCGCCCGCGCCGAACCCGGTCTCAAGCTCGCCTTCATCTGCTCGCCGAACAACCCGACCGGCAATCTCGTCCGCCGCGAGGATATCGAGACCGTCTGCCGGGCGCTGCCGGACACGCTCATCGTGCTCGACGAGGCCTATATCGAATTCTCGTCCCGGGAGAGCGCCTGCGCGGCCGCCGCGCGGACGGAGAATCTCGTCGTCCTTCGCACCCTCTCCAAGGCCTATGGCCTCGCCGGCGCCCGGATCGGGGCGCTGGTGGGCCATCCGGAGACCGTCGCCGTCGCCGCCCGAGCGCTTCCGCCTTATCCGCTCCCGAGCCTCTCCATAGAGGCCGCGGTCGCCGCCCTGGCGCCGTCGCGGCGGGCGTTGCATGAGGAGCGTATCGCCCAGATCGTCGCCGAGCGGGAGCGGGTGGCGGCGGTCCTCGCGGCTTCGCCGCTCGTCCGGAGCGTGCGCAACGGCGGGGGCAATTTCCTCTTTCTCGACGTCGGGGATCCGGCCGGGCTCGCCCGCAGGCTGCAGGGCCTCGGCATCCGGGTCCGCTTCCGCCCCAACGCCCTTCCCGGCGGCCTTCGGCTGACCGTCGGCGACGAAGCGGAGAACGAGGCCGCGCTCGCCGCTTTCGGCGTGGCGCAGGGCGCCGCCCCGTCCCGCCGAGCCTCGGTGGTGCGCGATACCAAGGAGACCCGGATCGCCGCCGAGGTCGATCTCGACCGCTCCGGGCCGCGGCGGATCGACACCGGCCTGCCTTTCTACGACCATATGCTCGACCAGGTCGCCGCCCATGGCGGATTCTCGCTCGTCCTCGCCTGCGAGGGCGACCTGGCGATCGACGGCCACCACACGATCGAGGATTGCGCCATCGCCTTCGGCTCGGCTCTGTCCCGGGCCCTGGGCGAGCGCCGCGGGATCGGCCGGTTCGGCTTCGCCCTGCCGATGGACGAGGCCGAGGCGCAGGTCCTGATCGACCTGTCCGGCCGTCCCTGCAGCCGTTTCGAGGGCCGCTTCGAGGCCAGCCATATCGGCGCCTATCCGACCGAGATGACTCCCCACGTCTTCCGCTCGCTCGCCGACGGCCTCGGCGCCGCGATCCACGTCCGGGTCGACGGCGAGAACGATCATCACAAGACCGAAGCCTGCTTCAAGGCTTTCGGAAGAGCCCTGCGCCAGGCGGTCGCCAGGGACGGCGGCGGGAGCGGCGTTCCGAGCACCAAGGGGGTGTTGTGAACCTCGTCATCGTCGACCTCGGCTGCGGCAATATCGGATCGGTCGAAAGCGCCTTCGGCCGGTTCGGACTCCAGCCGCTCGTCTCGGCCGATCCGGAGTCGATCGCCGGCGCGGACAAGGTGATCCTGCCGGGCGTCGGCGCCGCCGGCTATGCGATGGAGCAGGTCCGGGCCCGCGGGCTCGGGCCGGTGCTGCGCTCGCTCCGCCAGCCGGTCCTCGGAATCTGCCTCGGAATGCAATTGCTGTTCGACTCGAGCGAGGAGGCCGAGACGGAGTGCCTCGCCATCGTCCCGGGGCGGGTGAGGCGGCTCGAAGCGGCGCCCGGCCGGCCGGTCCCCCACATGGGATGGAGCCGGCTGGAAGTCCGCGACCCGACGCTCGGACTTGCGGACGGAGACTATGTCTATTTCGCCCACGGCTTCGCCTGCGACGACGGCCCCGCCACCGCCGC
>DASQJV010000034.1:0-7335 GCA_035630855.1 Allosphingosinicella sp.
TGCCAGCGGCCCGCGCCTTCTGCGCCAGCCGCTGGATCAGGAATTCGACCTCCTTGCCGGCGGTCATCATCAGATCGGCGAGCTCGTCAACCACCACCACGACCTGCGGCAGCACGTCGTATTCCAGCTCCTCCATCTCATAGCGCGGCTGGCCGGTCTCCGGGTCGTAGCCGGTCTGGACGCGGCGGCCGAGCGGCTGGCCCTTCATCTTCGCCTCGCGCACCTTGGCGTTGAACGAGGAGAGCTGGCGGACGCCGACCGAAGCCATCATCCGGTAGCGGTCCTCCATCTGCTCGACCGTCCATTTGAGCGCGCGGATCGCCTTGGCGGGCTCGGTGACGACGGGGGCGAGGAGGTGGGGGATGTCGTCGTAGATGCTGAGCTCCAGCATCTTGGGATCGATCAGGATCATTTTGCACTGCTCCGGCGTCAGCCGGTAGAGCAGCGACAGGATCATGCAATTGAGGCCGACCGACTTGCCCGAGCCGGTGGTCCCGGCGACGAGCAAATGCGGCATCGGCGCGAGGTCGGCAACGACGGGATCGCCGGCGATGTTCTTGCCGAGCACGATCGGGAGCTGAGCCACCTGGTCCTCGAAGGCGTGGCTCGAGATCAGCTCGGACAGGGCCACCATCTCCCGCTTGGGGTTGGGGAGCTCGATCCCGATCACGCTTCGACCCGGTATGGTCGCCACCCGGGCGGACAGTGCCGACATGTTGCGGGCGATGTCGTCGGCGAGCTGGATGACCCGGCTCGCCTTGATCCCGCTCGCCGGCTCGAGCTCGTACATGGTGACGACCGGGCCGGGCCGGACCTCGACGATCTCGCCCTTGACCGAGAAGTCGTCGAGCACCGATTCGAGCAGGCGGGCGTTGCGCTCGAGGCTGGCCTTGTCGAGCGCGCCGCCGATCGGGGGAGGCGCCGGGGCGAGCAATTCGAGGCCGGGAAGCTGGTAGCTGTCGCCGAGCGCGAGCGAGGCCTGGCGCTCGCGGAGCGGTCTTTTGGCTTGGGCGGGGGTGCGCACCCGGTCGTTGATCACGGTCCGGGGCGGCTCGGCCGGGGCGATGACCGGAGTCCGGGCGGGACGATCCTCCGGCTCGGGAAGCTCGTCCTCCTCGTCGGCATAGGCCCGCTCCCGCCGCGGCAGCCGGCGCGAGGCGATCCAGGCCCGCTCGTCCGTCCGAAGGCCGAGCCCGAACCAGCACAAAGCGAGCCCGAGCGCTCCGCACAGGCCGACGGCGGCGATCCGGAACGGCTCGACGATCCCCGGCTCGCCGATCGCCGAGAGGCCGAGCTCGACAAGCTTGGCGAGCGACAGGCCGGCGGCTCCGCCCCAGCTCGCCGGAAGGCCGTTGACCGCCTCGCCGACGAGCAAGGAGGCGCCGCCGCCGACCAGGGCGAGCCCGACCATGGTGAGGACGAGCGAGCGCAGCCAGCGGGTCGATTCGGCGCCGGTGGCGATCCGGATTCCGATCAGGAGGACGAGCGGAAGGAGCAGGGCGGCCGGCGGCCCGAACAGGCTGAGCAGCAGGTCGGCGCTCCACGCCCCCGGAGTTCCGACCCAGTTGCGGACCGGACCGGCGGCGGCGGTGTTGAGCGAGGGGTCGGTCGGGCTGTAGCTGGCGAGTGCCAGCAGGGCGAGCAGGGCGAGGGCTCCGAGTGATCCGCCGATCAGCAGGGCCCAGCTCCGCCGCATGCGGTTCCTCATCCCGGTCCGCCACTGTGCCAGCCTGACCTGGCGGGTGCTCTGCGCCGCTGAAGCCGCCATCCCCGTGCCCCAAATGTTCCCAGCGGCGACAATGCGCCCGCCGGGAGTCCCCGGTCAAGCGCTTGGCGTTGCAGCTTTGCATCGGTAGGGCGGGAAAATCACTGGAAGGCAAGTCAGATGGATCGGGCGGACGTCATCATCCTCGGCGGCGGGCTCATCGGCCTGACCCTGGCCCTCGCCCTCGACCGGCACGGCCTCTCGGCGATCGTCATCGATCCGGCCGATCCGGAACGGAACGTCGCCCCCGCCTTCGACGGCCGGGCCACGGCCATCGCCAGCGCCTCGTGGCGGATGCTCGAGGCGATCGGGGTGACCGGGCGCCTGGAGGGCGAAGGCTGCCCGATCCTCTCCATCCGGGTCAGCGACGGCCTTCGGCCGGGCGGGATCGTGTTCGACTCCGAGGAGGCCGGGGACCCGCTCGGGATCATGGTCGAGAACCGGCGGCTCCGCCAGGTCCTGCGCGAGGCCGCCCTCGACTCGGCGAAGGTGCGGCTGCTGATGCCGGCCCGGGCGGGCGCGATCGTCCGCGATTCGGCCGGGGTCCGGGTCGCCCTGGAGGACGGCCGCGCCGTTGCCGCGCCCCTGCTGGTCGGCGCCGAAGGCCGCAATTCCCCGACCCGGGAAGCGGCCAACATCCCGCTCGCCCGCTGGAGCTACGACCACAAGGCGGTCGTCCTCACCGTCGAGCATGAGCTCAATCACGAAAATGCCGCCTACGAGATCTTCTACCCGACCGGCCCGTTCGCGATCCTGCCTTTGCTCCCGGGCACCCGGTCGGCGATCGTCTGGTCGGTTCCGGCGGCCGATGCCGCGGCGGTGATCGACCTTCCGGACCGGGCGATGGCCCATGAAATCTGGAAGCGGATGGGCGGCTTCCTCGGCGAGGTCCGGCTCGCCGGCCCGCGCTGGAACTATCCGCTTGGTTTCCACCATGCGGCGACGATGACGGCGCAGCGGCTGGCGCTGGCCGGCGATTCCGCCCACGGGATCCACCCCATCGCCGGCCAGGGCCTCAACCTCGGCTTCCGTGACGTCGCCGCACTCACCCAGGTGCTGGTCGAGGGGGCCCGGCTCGGGCTCGACCTCGGCGACGCCCAGCTGCTCGCCCGCTACGAGCGCTGGCGGAGCCTCGACACCCTCACCGTCGCCGCCGCGACCGACGGCCTCACCCGGATCTACGGCGTGCCGGGCCGGGCGGCCTCGGCGATCCGCCGCCTCGGAATGGGAATCGTCCAGCGCGCCGGGCCCCTGAAGAGCCAGTTCATGGCCGAAGCGCGCGGGGAGAGCGGGGAATTGCCGCTGCTGCTGAGGGGGCTGGCGATCTGAGCGAACTCCTCCCCCAGCTTGCTGGGGGAGGGGGACCGCGCGAAGCGCGGTGGAGGGGTAATTCGTAGTCTGAAATATCCCCTCCACCAGGCTTCGCTTGACGGCTGCTGCGCAGCCGGTTCCGGCTCTCGGCATGCCCCCGGCATGCCGACCCGCCTACACCCCCCTCCCCGAGGCAAGCTCGGGGAGGAATTACAAGGGTCGCGCTTCCTCGACCAGCATCACCGGCACCCCGTCCCGCACCGGAAAAGCCAGACCCGCGGCCTCCGACACCAGCTCCTGGCGTTCCTCATCCCACCTCAGCTTCGTCCGGGTCACCGGGCAGACGAGCAGCGCCAGAAGCTCCTCGTTCATTGCAGGGTCTCGGGCCCTTCCGCGCCGCCCGGCACCATCTGCTGGAACTGCATGAACTGGACGAGCAGGTCGCAGCGCTCGGCGATGTCGGGCGCCTCGAGCAGGGCCTGCTTCGAGCCGACGTCGAACGGCGCGACCTGGGCGATGGCGTTGACCAGCATCTCGTCGTCGAGCCGGGTGACCGCCTCCCAGTCGACCGAATAGCCGAGCGCGTCGGCGTAGCGGCGCGCCTCGCGTTCGAGCTCGGCGCGCTGGGCGAGGCCGAGCGGATCGGGCTCGGCCAAATCGTCGAAGCCGCCGCGCTCGGCGTCGACCTGGCGATAGGCCGTGTCCACCTCGGCCTCGTGGGCGATCCGGAACCGGCCGAGGCCTTCGAGGACGATGTTGAAGCGGCCGTCCGTCAGCTCCTCGGCGCCTTCGATGCGGCCGAGGCAGCCGACCTCGAACAAAGGCGGCGGCTCGCCCGGGCCGCGCGGCTGGATCATCCCGATCAGCCGGTCGCCGGCGAGCGCGTCGCGGACCATCGCCCGGTAGCGCGGCTCGAAGATGTGCAGCGGAAGCTGCGCGCGCGGGAACAGCAGTGCCCCCGCGAGCGGGAAGATTGGGATCCGGAGCGGCGGGCCTTCCGCCATCAGGTGAAGAGGATCGCCGAGAGGCGCCGGCGCTGGGCGCCGGCCCAGGGGTCCTCGAGCCCGACCACCTCCATCAGCTGGAGCAGGCGCTTCCTCGCCGCGCCCTCGTTCCAGTCGCGGTCGCGGCGGATGCTCTCGAGCAGCTGGTCGGCGGCGGAGTCGCGGTCCCCTGCGGCCATCAGCGCTCCGGCAAGCTCGTAGCGCGCTTCGTGATCGTCGGGATCGGCGGCGATCCGTCGCTCGAACTGCGCGGTGTCGACCCCCGGCGCCGCCACTTGCGACAGGTCGAGCGCGGCGCGAGCGCGCGTGATCGCCGGGTCCTTGGCGGCGGCTTCCGGCGCCCCGTCGAGCAAGGTGCGGGCCTCGTCCGCCCGCCCGCCGGCGACCAGCGCCCGGGCGAGTCCTCCGATCACTCCGGCATGGTCGGGCGCCATCTCCAATATCTGGCCGAAGATGTTCGCGGCGCGCTCTGGGTCGCCGCCGGCGAGCACTTCCTCGGCCATGGCGATCAGCGGCTCGATCTCCGCCTCGATCTGCTGCGCCTCGCCCTCGATCGGCAATTGCTCGAGGATCTGGTCGAGGTAGCGGGTCAGCTGCCCTTCGGTGCGCGCGGGCGTGAGGTCGGCGACGAGCTGGCCCTGGAAGATGGCGTAGACGGTCGGGATCGACTGGACCCGGAACTGGGCGGCGACGACCTTGTTCGCATCGACGTCGATCTTGGCGAGCTTGACGCCCTTCGCCGCATAATCGGCCGCGACCTTCTCCAGGATCGGGGTCAGCTGCTTGCACGGCCCGCACCATTCCGCCCAGAAGTCGACGATGACCAGCGAGTTCATCGACGGCTCGATGACGTCGCGCCGGAAAGTCTCGAGCGCTTCCTTCTCAGCCGCGCTCATGCCCAATGTCGCCACAGTCCGCCTTTCCAGCTTCGGTCGTTGGTTGCCGCCTATGTGGTATCGTGCGGGCTCATGCCAAGCCCAACTCTAACCCCTCTCCTGTAGGGGGAGAGGGAGGGGCCCGCGAAGCGGGAGGGTGAGGGCCTACGGCGAGCTCAGCACGCCCTCACCCTGGCGCTTCGCGCCTGTCCCTCTCCCCTACAGGGAGAGGGGAGAAAGAAGGCTGATGCCCGCCATCAACCCTCTTGCCGGGTGGCGGACCCCATGCTAGCAGCCGCCGCCTTACCTCGGCCGGGGGCGCGAAATCGCCGCCGGCGCGGCTCAGAGCGGGCGTAGCTCAGGGGTAGAGCACAACCTTGCCAAGGTTGGGGTCGAGGGTTCGAATCCCTTCGCCCGCTCCAATTTTTTCGCCGGCCCGGTCCGGACGGCCGGGAGTCACGATGCTCAGCCTTGCCCTTATCCTCGCGGCGGCCGCACCGGCCCCGAAGCCGGTCCCGCCCCGCTCCTTCATCCCGCCGGTCTCGGCTCGGGCCGTGGTGACCACCCCGTCCGGGCTTCGCTTCGAGACGTTGAAGGCCGGGGCCGGCGCCAAGCCGACGACCGCCGATCTGGTCCTGGTCACCTATGAAGGCCATCTTGCCGACGGCACCCTGTTCGATGCCGGTCCGCAGCCCACCGTCTTCCCGGTGACCGGCGTTGTGCCGGGCTTCGCCGAGGCCCTGCAGCTCATGCAGAAGGGCGGGCGCTACCGCTTCTGGATCCCGTCCTCACTGGCCTACGGTGCGGACGGCATTCCCGGCGCCATCCCGCCGAACGCCGAGCTCGAGTTCATCGTCACCCTGATCGACATGAAGAATGCCGCGGAGGCCGCCGCGTCCCAGCCCCAGACCGAAGCCCAGCCCCAGGCCCAGCCGCAGCCTTAATCCGCTCGGGAACGCATCCGGGCCGGCCCCGTTCTCCCAGGCAAAAGGCAGGCGCGGCGTTCCGCCGCCGCCGCCGGACGCCGCTGCGGGGACAATGAGCAAGCAACTCGACAATTTCGATTCGTCCGCTTTCGAGCCGCCTCCGGAAGCGGTCGGATTCTATGCGGAGAGCCTGAAGCTCCTCAAGGAATCGGGCATCCCCTTCCTGCTGTCGGGCACCTACGCTCTGTCCTGCTTCACCGGCATCACCCGGCCGACCAAGGATCTCGACGTCTTCTGCAAGCCCAGCGACGCGCCCAAGATCCTCGGCTTCTTCAAGTCCCGCGGATTCGAGATCGAGATGGAGGACGAGCGCTGGATCGGGAAGGTCTGGCGCGGCGACAATTTCTTCGACGTCATCTTCAACATCTCCTCGGCCAGCATCCCGATCACCGACGAATGGTTCCAGGAGGTCTATGAGGCGGAGGTCTACGGGACCAACGTCCGCGTGACCCCGCCGACCCAGTTCATCCTCTCCAAGCTCTTCCTGCAGACCCGATACCGCTACGACGGCGCCGACATCGTCCACGTCGTCCTCATCAAGCATGACGAGATCGACTGGCAATGGCTGCTCTCCAACATGGAGCTCTATTGGGAGGTGCTGCTGATCAACGTCCTCAACTTCCGCTTCGTCTATCCGACGGAGCGCGACCTCATCCCGCGCTGGCTCTACGAGGAGCTGCTCGAGCGGCTCAAGGCGCAGGACCAGATGCCGCCGGCCAGCATCAAGATCTGCCGCGGCCGGCTGATCAGCCCGACCGACTATGTGGTCGACGTGACCGAATGGGGCTTCGCCGACGTCGTCGGCAAGGGAGTGGACGAGAAGCATGAACGACCCCAGCACCACTGAGCCGCTGACGGTCGCCGCGATCGGCGACCTCCATGTCACCGAGACCTGCCACAATCGCTACCGGGCCCTGTTCGAGGAGATCAGCGAGGCCGCCGACGTCCTCGCCCTGGCCGGCGACCTCACCAATTTCGGCAAGGCCGCCGAGGCCGAGATCCTCGCCGAGGATTTGCGCGCCTGCACCATCCCGGTCGTCGCCGTGCTCGGCAATCACGATTACGAGGCCGGCGAGGTTGGCGAGGTGGTGCGAATCCTCCAGTCGGCCGGAGTGATCATGCTCGGCGAGCAGGCGATTGTGATCGAGGGAGTCGGCTTCGCCGGCGCCAAGGGCTTCATCGGCGGCTTCGGCCGGGGCGAGCTCGGCGCCTTCGGCGAGGATGCGATCAAGGTCTTCGTCGACGAATCGCGCAACGAGGCGAGGCTGCTCGAGAATGCCCTGCGCTCGCTCAGGACCGATCACGGGCAGCGCGTAGCCCGGACGCAGCCGCGGCAGCAGGCTCTGCAAGGCCTGGAGCCCGCCCAGCGAGCCGCCGATGGCCACGGCTTCGGC
>DASQJV010000035.1:0-5032 GCA_035630855.1 Allosphingosinicella sp.
CGGGCGTTGAGGCCCATCTTCCCGAAGTCCTCGCCCAGGGTCCGCCAGTGGGTGCGCAGCCGCAGACCGGGCAATGATGGATTCCGATCATCCGGTCGCCCCAGACGTAGGGCATTGTCTCGACTTCGACCTTGACCGCGCCGTCGGGATAGTAAGCGACCAGCCAGGCGGTCTTGGTGCAGAGCGAGCAATTGCACGAGGCGACCCATGAGGGCGGCTCCGGCGCCTCGATCGTGACGGCTCCGCAGTGGCAGCTTCCGGTGACGCTCATTCCTCTTCCCCTCGTCATTCCGATACAGGCCGGCGGGAGCCGCGTGAAGGCCGGCCCGGATTGACCTGGCGGCCGTCTTCGGCTCCGCTTTGGCGGGAATGACGCAGAGAAGGTAGGCGGACGCGGGCGATGACGGTCGAGAACAGCCGAGCCGCCGATCCGGGAGTGAGGCTGTACCAGCTCCTGGCCGTGAGATGGGTCCACTGCCCGCGCTGCGACGGTCCGGCCCGGATCGCGGACCGGCGGCTGGTCTGCCTCCGGTGCAGCCACGTCGAGGGCGGTCCGAAGCCGGGCCGCCGCCGGCTGCGCGAGGTGATGCTCGAGAAGAACCGGCCGGTCTGCGAGCGCAGGAGCTGCGGAGCCCCGATCCCCAACCACGGACCGCCCGTCCGGTCCGGCGCGGCGGACACGCTCCTGGCGCGGGTCGAATGCCCGACCTGCGGGCATGTCGGCCGCTATCCGGCGGTTCCGATCGAGCCGCTGGACGTCGCCCGGGCCCAGGCCGCTCTTCGAGCCTTCCGCTGCTGGCCCGGAGGGGCGCCCTATCTTAGCCGCCGGATCGGCGCTCACACGCTCGTCGTCCACAACCTCGCCCATCTCGACGCGCTCGAGCAATGGCTCGGGGCGAAGCTTCGCGAGCGGGGTCCCGTCGCCGGGCTGACGATGATGGCGCGACTGCCGCGCTGGATGAAGGCCGCCTCGGCCCGGCCGGAGGTGCTGAAGGCGCTCGCCGACATCCGCGAGCAGGCGTATCGGGAGGGGCTGGGAGAATGAGCGGACGGATGAGGATCATCGGCAGCTACGTCAGCCCTTATGTCAGGAAGGTGCTCGCCTGCCTCGCGCTCAAGGGCCTCGATTACGAGATCGATCCGATCACGCCCTTCTACGGCAATGACGAGTTCGAGCGGCTGAGCCCGCTCCGGCGGATCCCGGTGATGGTCGACGGCGACCTGATTCTGGCGGATTCCTCGGTGATCTGCGCCTATCTGGACGAGGCTTATCCCGGGCGGCCGCTGCTGCCCGAGGGGGCCAAAGCGCGGGCCCGGGCCCGCTGGTTCGAGGAATATGCCGACACGCGCCTCGGCGACGTGTTTATCTGGGGATTGTTCTATCCGAAATACGTCCATCCCATCGTCTGGGGCGAGCCCGGCGACGAAGCCCGGATCGCGAAGACCCTGGCGGAGGATCTGCCGCGCGAGCTCGACTATCTCGAGGGCGAGCTCCCCGGCGAAGGCTGGCTGTGCGGCGACGAGATCGGCCTCGCCGACATCGCTCTGGCCAGCTTCTTCCGCAACGGGGCGCATATCGGAGTGGCGCCCGATCCCGTCCGCTGGCCGCGCGTCTCGGGCTTCATCGAGCGCGCGCTCGGCCAGCCCTGTTTCGCCTCGCTGCTGCCGTTCGAGCAGGTCCAGCTCGGCGCCAGCCCCGCCGGCCGCCGCCAGGCCCTGCTCGCCGCCGGAGCGCCCCTGACCGCGGAGACGATGGCGACCCGGGAGCCGCGGCGAGGGGTGATGCGTCTCTGAGCGGCTTGCAACGGCCGCGTAACGATGCCAGCCTTTTCGCGGAGGCGGCGCAAGTGCCGCCCGAGGGAGGCGAAGATGGAAGGGAGGACACCGGTACATCTGTGGATCGTCGGCGCGCTGGCGACCCTGTGGAACGCGTTCGGCTGCTTCGACTATCTGATGACCCAGACCCGCAACGCGCAATATCTGGCCAATTTCACCGACCCGCAGCGGATCTATTTCGAGAGCTTCCCGCTGTGGATGGAGGCGGTGTGGGCGCTCGGCGTGTGGGGCGGGATGGCCGGCTCGCTGCTGCTCCTCATGCGAAGCCGCTACGCCGTCGCGGCTTTCGCGGTGTCGCTGGCGGGGCTCGCGGTCGCCACCTTCTACCAATATGTCCTGTCGTCGCCGCCCGCGGACATGATGACCGGCGGCATGATCGCGATGAACCTTCTGCTCTGGGCGGCCGCGATCGCGCTTCTGGTCTATGCGATGCGGATGCGGCGGCGGGGCGTTCTGCGCTAGGCTCCCAGGACCGCCTCGACAAGCTCGTCGGTCGGTCGGGCGCCGTCGAGCCTCAGCACCGGCTTGTCGAGCCCGGCGAGCCACGCCTCGTGCTTGGGCCGGCTTCGGCCGGGCTGGGTGCCGTCCTCGTAATGGGCGGCCCATTCGATGAATTCGATATGGGTGTCGTGCATGGCGCCGCCGGGCAGGAGGGAGTCGCCGAAGCGCTCTTTCTCCCGCTTCCGGAGCCGATCGAGCCGCATTTCGGTGGGCACCTCAAGGAAGACGATCAGCTGAGCGTCCGCGATCGCCGGCTCCGCCCAGCGGTCGAGCGTGCCCGTCAGGATCCAGCGCCCGGTGCGGTCCTGCTCGGCGGCGATCCCGGCGAGCCGCTCCGGGACGCCGCGCTTCTCCTGGTAGGGCGGATCGGTCGGGATCCAATAATGGTCGTCGGTGTCGATGTGGACGGCGCCCAGCCGGGCGGCGAGCGCGGCGCCGAGCGTCGTCACTCCGCAGCCGGAGGCGCCGGTGATTCCGATCCGTCGAAGCCTGTCGCTCATGGCCGGCCTTGTCGCACCGGCGACGGCCCGTTTCCAGTCGGGCCTAGCCACCCCGCTCCGGCTGTCGTAGCGTCTGCGCCAAAGTCGGATCGAGGGGATTAGCATGAGTTTGGAGGGGAAGAGCGGCCATATCAGGCTGACGTCGCATCCCGGCTCGCGGGGGCCGGTGCGGTTTCCGCTGAACTGGGGGGCGGCGACGGCGGCGGAGCGGGGGCCGGTGGTCGCCACCGTCAACGCGCGCTCGGACCGCAACGCGATCGGAGCTCACGGCGGCTCCTATTCGATCTACCGGGCTCTCGCCATCTCGTCGGGGGCGATGGACCCCAATGCCAGGCCCGACCTCCACGACACCTCGCCGGTCTGCGAGATCGGCCCGCACCCGCAATGGGGAGAGCCCGGCAAGATCGTCTCGCTCGATCCCTGGGGGCATAGGGTCGCCCAGGATTTCGGCGAGCTGATCGAGCAGGGCATCGACATCCGCCCCTCGATCGCGATCACCAAGGCGCGGCTGACCCTTCACGAGATCCAGGGCGCGATCGCGGCCGGAAGGCTCGAGGTCGACGGCGACATCGTCCACGAGGCGGGCGACGTCTCGGTCACCAAGATCGCGGTCGACCCGGTGTGGTGGCTTCCCGGCGTCGCCGAGCGCTTCGGAGTGGCGGAGGGCAGCCTGAGGCGCTGCCTGTTCGAGCAGACCGGCGGAATGTATCCGGAGCTCGTCACCCGCCCGGACCTGTCGGTCTTCCTTCCGCCGATCGGCGGGATGACCCTCTACATCTTCGGCGACCCGGCCTATCTCGGCGACACCAGCCGGACGCTGACCTGCCGGGTCCATGACGAATGCAACGGCTCGGACGTGTTCGGCTCCGACATCTGCACCTGCCGGCCCTATCTCACCCACGGAATCGAGGAGGCGACCCGCCAGGCCCAGGCCGGCGGCACCGGCCTCATCGTCTACAACCGCAAGGAAGGACGGGCGCTGGGCGAGGTCACCAAATTCCTCGTCTACAACGCCCGCAAGCGGCAGCCGGGAGGCGACCAGGCGGCGACCTATTTCGAGCGCACCGAATGCGTCGCCGGAGTCCAGGACGCGCGCTTCCAGCAGCTCATGCCGGACGTCATCCACTGGCTCGGAATCACCCGCATCGACCGCTTCGTGTCGATGTCGAACATGAAGTACGACGCCCTCGCGGCGGGCGGGGTCGAGATAGGCGAGCGGGTTCCGATCCCCGACGGGCTGGTGCCGCCCGACGCCAGCGTCGAGATGGAAGCGAAGAAGGCGGCCGGCTATTACACGCCGGAAGGCGCTCCGAGCGAGGAGGCGCTGAAGAAGGTGGTCGGGCGCGACCTCGGGAAGTTCTAGGCCGGATGACCGATTCCGCCGAGCCGATTCGCCGACTGCTGTCGGCCGCCGCCGTCCGCGAGCGGGGGCATGAGATGCTCGCGATCGCGCTCGACGGCGGGATCGAGGGGTGGGCCGTCGATCTCGGCCGGCTGTACGACGCGGCCGAGCTGACCGCGACGGCGACCCGCGAGGCCTATCCCGATCTCGCCATCCCCTTCCATGCCCGCTGGCGCCATTTCGTCGCCGGCGAGCCGCGGCTCCCCGACGGCGACAAGGCGGCGCGGGCCCGGGCCGCCTTCGACCTCGTCATCCTCTCCGTGCTGCTCGACGCGGGCGCGGGACCGGGCTGGAGCTTCGCCGATCCGGTCAGCGGGAAGACCTTCACGCGCTCGGAGGGGCTCGCGGTCGCCAGCCAGAGGCTGGTCGAAAGCGGCGCGCTCGGCGCCGGCGGAGCCGCCCTGGCGGAGCTCGACGGCTGCGTCCTGGAGGACGGATTCCAGGCCGGCGAGGCCAATCCGCTTGCCGGGATCGATGGGCGGACCGCGCTCCTCCGCCGCCTCGGCGAGCAGGTGCTGGCGAGGCCCGACCTGTTCGCGACCGCCGACGAGCCGAGGCCGGGCGGCCTCTACGACGTGCTCGCCGCGCGGGCCGACTCGGGACGGCTTCCGGCGCCGGCGATCCTCGAACTGCTACTCGAGGCGCTCGGGCCGATCTGGGCGGACCGGCTGGTCGTCGCCGGAGTGGCGCTCGGCGATTGCTGGCACCACCCCGCGCTTCGCCGAGCCGATTCGAGCGACGGGCTCGTGCCGCTGCACAAATTGTCGCAATGGCTGGCCTATTCGCTGGTCGA
>DASQJV010000036.1:0-4455 GCA_035630855.1 Allosphingosinicella sp.
GAGACTTCTCGTCCTGGGGTCCCGGCTTTCGCCGGGATGACGGAGGCGGCGATCCGGCATCCTCCCTCAGCTATCCCAGTTGCCGATGTCCGCATCCTGGCCTTCGCCCCCTTCGCGGCCGTCCGCGCCGTAGCTGTAGATCTCGAACTGGCGCCCGTCGCGGCCCGGCGCGGCGTAGCGATAGTCGTTGCCCCACGGGTCCTTGGGCAGCCGCTTGACATAGCCCTCGGCGGTGACCGCCTGAAGGCCCTCCGAGCCGTTCGGGTAGCGGAGCTTGTTGAGGCGGTACATCTCCACCCCCTGCTCGAGCGTCGCCACGTCCGCTTTGGCCTTGGTGATCGCCGCCTTGTCGGTCGCCGGGAGCACGTTGATGATGACGACGGTGGCGAGCAGGCCGATGATGACGATGACGACCATCAGCTCGACCAGGGTGAAGCCGCTTTCATTCCTCCCCGAGCTCGCTCGGGGAGGGGGACCAGGCGAAGCCTGGTGGAGGGGTGCTTGACGAGGCCTGTTCCAGTTACCCCTCCACCACCCTTCGGGTGGTCCCCCTCCCCATCGCTTCGCGATGGGGAGGATTTTTCCACGATAATTCTTCATCCCATTCCTCCGGCAAGTGTGTCGAGCTGCAGGATCGGCAGCAGGATCGAGAGCACGATGACCGCGACGAGGGCGCCCATCAGGACGATGATCGCCGGCTCGAGCAAAGCGAGCGCGGTGGTGGTGAAGCTGTCGAACTCGCGCTCGAGATAGTCGGCGGCCCGTTCCAGCATCAGGTCGAGCCGGCCGCTCGCCTCGCCGCTGGCGGCGAGATAGACGAGCAGAGGCGGGAAGATGCCCGAGCGCTTGAGGGCTCCCGACAGGCTTCCGCCGGTGCGAACCGCCTCGGCGATCTGAGCGGTGGCGGAGCGGAGGGCGCGGTTGTGGACGGTCTCGGTGGTCAGCCTGAGGCCCTCCAGCAAAGGGAGCCGGCTCGCCACCATGGTCGAGAGGGTTCGCGCCATCCGGGCGGCGTGGAGGTCGCGGAGCAGCCGGCCGAGCACCGGGATCCTGAGCAGGGTCCGGTCGAAGCGAAGCCGGACGCCTTCGTCGCGAAGCGCCCGGCCGATCAGGAAGCCGGCCGCGACGAGCCCGAGCAAGATCGCCCACCACCATGTCGCGAGCAGGTGCGAGGTGGCGATCACCGCGCGAGTCAGGAAGGGCAGCTGCTGGCCGATATCCTCGAACTGCTCGACCACCCGGGGGACGACGAACACCATCAAAGCGAACACGACGAAGGCGGCGACGAGGGCGAGGACGGCGGGGTAGGCGAGCGCGCTCAGCACCTTGCTGCGCACCTGGGCCTGCCGCTCGAGCAGGCCGGCGAGCCGCTCGAGGATGGACGGCAGGGTGCCCGACCCCTCCCCCGCCTGGACCATGCCGCGGTAGAGCGGCGGGAAGCTGGCCGGCTGGCGCGCCATCGCCTCGGACAGCCGCCGCCCCTCGAGGACGGACGCGTGGACCGAGAGGAGGACGTCGCGGACCTGGTCCTTCTCGGTCTGGCGCGCGATCGTCCTCAGCGCCTCCTCGAGCGGGCTGACCTGGACCAGGGTCGCCAATTGCCGGGTGAAGACGTTGAGCTGCCGCCCGTTGAGCTTCTTGCGGGCGAAGATCTGGCGCGACAGCAGGGCTGGCGCGGATTCCCCGCCGGCGCTCTCCATCTTGACCACGAACAGGCCGCGAGCGCTCAATTTCTCGCGGGCCTCGTCGATCGTCTCCGCGCGCAGCGAGCCGCGCCGCTCCCGCCCGGCGCGGTCGAGCACCAGATAGGCGAACTCACTCATGGCGAGGCCTGTCGGCGCAACGCATTTCGTCATGCCGGACTTGATCCGGCATCCACCTTCTTCCTCCGAGCGCCACCAGGAAGGTGGACCCCGGATCAAGTCCAGGGTGACGATTGTGCGGAGGACCGGACACGCCCTACACCTCCTCGCTCTCGCGGCGAGACACGCGCACCGCCTCGCCGACGCTGGTCGCGCCTTCGCGGACGAGCTGCCGGGCCGCCGAGGCGAGATTGGGGCTATTGCGGAAGACGTGGGCGGAGATCTCGACCTCGTCGCCGCCGGCGTTGATCAGCCGGCGGACGGTCTCGTCGATCCGGACCGCCTCGAACACGCCGGTCCGGCCCTTGTAGCCGCTGTTGCCGCACTCCTCGCAGCCGCGCGGCTCGTGGACGATCTCCCCCGGCTCGAGCCCGACCAGCGCCGCCGTCGCCGCGTCGGCGGCCACCGGCGCCCGGCAGGCGGGGCAGAGCCGCCGGACCAGCCGCTGGGCGATCACCGCCCGCAGAGTCGAGGCGAGCAGGAAGGGCTCGACCTTCATGTCGCGCATCCGGGTGATCGCCCCGACCGCGTCGTTGGTGTGGACGGTGGAGAGGACGAGGTGGCCGGTCAGCGACGCCTGGACCGCGATCTCGGCGGTCTCGCGGTCGCGGATCTCGCCGACCATGACGACGTCCGGATCCTGGCGGAGGATGGCCCGGAGCCCCGCCGCGAAGCTCAGCCCCACCTTGGCGTTGACCTGGGTCTGGCCGACCCCGTCGACGGCATATTCGACCGGGTCCTCGACGGTGAGGATGTTGCGGCTGCCGTCGTTGAGCAGCCTCAGCCCGGCATAGAGGCTGGTGGTCTTGCCGGAGCCGGTCGGGCCGGTGACGAGGACGATTCCGTTGGGCTCGCTCAGAGCGCCCGCGAACAAGGCGTGGACCGAGGCCGGCATTCCGAGGGAATCGAGGTCGATCCCGGCATTCTCCTTGTCGAGGATACGGAGCACCACCCGCTCGCCGGCGCGGCTGGGAAGGGTCGAAACCCGGACGTCGAGCAGCTTGCCGCCGAGCGTCAGCCCGATCCGCCCGTCCTGCGGAACCCGGCGCTCGGCGATGTCGAGCCGGGCCATCACCTTGATCCGGCTGACCACCACCGGCGCGACATGGGCCGGCATCCGGAGGGTCTCGCGGAGCACGCCGTCGACCCGCATCCTCACGACGAGGCCGGTCTCGTAGGGCTCGATATGGATGTCGGAGACGCCCTGCCGGGCGGCGTCGGCGATGATCCCGTTGATCAGCCGGATCGCCGGAGCGTCGTCGGCGCTGTCGAGCAAATCGTCGGCGGTCGGAAGGTCGGTGGCGAGGTGGCTCAACTCGTCGCCGAGGCCGAGCGATCCGGCCGCGTCGGCCGCCGCCTGCTCGTCCATCGCGTAGCGCTCGGAGAGCAATTTGTCGAAGCCGTCGGCGGTGACCGACTCGACCGTCAGCGGCCGGGCGAGCACCCGCCGAGCCTCGATCAGGGCGCGGGGATCGGCGCCCTGGCGGAGGGCGACGCGAAGGGCGCCATCGGCCTCACCGACCAAGGCGACGCCATTCCGCTTGGCGAACAGATAGGGGAGATTTGCTTCCATGGCCTAGCCGGCCACTTCATACTCCTCTCCCGCTTTCCGCGGGAGAGGGGGGACCCAGGCCGAAGGCCTGGGGGGTGAGGGTCTTGCCGACTCCGGTGTACAGACCCTCACCTCCCATCGCTTCGCGATGGGCCCCTCCTCTCCCGTAAGGACGGGAGAGGGGCTCATTTGGGACTCTGTGCCGCCGGCGGGGCGGCGGGCGGAGTCACCACCTGGTCGCCCGGCCGCGGCTGCGGCACATAGGTCGCCGGATCGAGCGGCGGCGGCGGAGCGGGCGCTGGGTTGGGCGGCGTCGTTCCCATATATTCGCGGACCAGCTCGTCGATGGTCGGCTCCTGGTCGGGACTCTGCAGATATTGCATGCCCCGGATGTAGCCGTAGCGGCGCTCGGTCATCGCCCGCGCGTCCTCGGCCGAGCGCAGGATGGTCGGCCGGATGAAGACCATCAGATTGGTCTTGGCCCGGCTCCGGCTCTTCGACTTGAACAGATTGCCGATCGCCGGAAGGTCGCCGAGGAAGGGCACCTTCTCGAGCGTCCGCCGCTCGTTGTCGTCGAGAAGGCCGCCGATTCCGACGATCTCGCCGTCGTCGACGGTGATCACCGTCTCGATCTCGCGCTTGTTGAGGATGAGGTCGCTCGACCGGCCCGCGACCGGACCGGCGATCGAGCTCACTTCCTGCCTGAGGTTGAGCTTGATCGAGCCGCCGGCGTTGATCTGCGGCAGGACCTCGAGGGTGATCCCGACATTCTGGCGGTCGACGGTGCGGAACTGGTTGTCGAAATTGGGGCTCAGCGCCTCGCCGGTGGTGATCGGAATCTCCTGCCCGACGAGGATTCGCGCCTCCTGGTTGTCGAGGGTCATGATCGACGGGGTGGAGAGGATGTTCGACTTGCTGTCGGACTTCACCGCGTTGATGATCGCCCCGAACAAAGCGTTGCCGCTTCGGATGGCGAGGCCGGCAATTCCGCCGGTCGCTCCGAGCACCGAATTGACCGCCGCGTCCTGAAGGGCGTCGGCG
>DASQJV010000037.1:0-2441 GCA_035630855.1 Allosphingosinicella sp.
CCCATGCCGAGGATCCGCCCGGCCACCCGCTCGGGATGGAAGGCCTCGAGCGCGTCGATCGCCTCGCCGACTCCGGCGAACTTGATCGGCTTGCCGGTGACCGCGCGCATCGAGAGAGCGGCACCGCCGCGGGCGTCGCCGTCGAGGCGGGTGAGGACGATTCCGGTCAGCGGCACCTGGGCCGAGAAGCTGGAGGCGACGTTGACCGCGTCCTGACCGGTCAAAGCGTCGACGACGAGCAATATTTCGGCCGGCGAGGAGACGTCGGCGACCGCCTTCATCTCGTCCATCAGCGCCTGGTCGACATGGAGCCGGCCGGCGGTGTCGAGGAGGAGGACGTCATAGCCCTGGAGCTTCGCAGCCTGGAGGGCGCGGCGGGCGATGTCGACCGGCTGCTGGCCGGCGACGATCGGAAGGGTGGCGACCTCGGCCTTCTCGCCGAGCACCCGGAGCTGCTCCTGGGCGGCCGGGCGGGCGACGTCCAGCGACGCCATCATCACCTTCTTGCCGGCCTTCTCGCGAAGGCGGCGGGCGATCTTGGCGGTGCTGGTGGTCTTGCCCGACCCCTGGAGGCCGACCATCATCACGACGGCCGGCGGAGTGACGTCGATCTCGAGCCCGGAGGCCTCGGCGCCGAGCATCTCGACGAGGGCGTCGTGGACGATCTTGACGACCTGCTGGCCGGGCGTGACCGAGCGCAGGACCTGCTGGCCGACCGCCTGCTCGGTCGCCTTGTCGACGAACTCGCGCACTACCGGCAGAGCGACGTCGGCCTCGAGCAAGGCGATCCGGACCTCGCGCATCGCCGCGCGCACGTCCGCTTCGGTAAGCGCGCCGCGGCCGCGAAGCCGGTCGAAGACGGCGCCGAGGCGGTCGCTCAGACTGTCGAACATGCTCTTCCTTCCACCACGCCGAGGCGCCGAACGCGAAAAACGCCGGCGGGCGAAACCTCGCCGGCCAGCGCGCGCCCCCCGAGGGCGCTGTTCTATCCCAAAGGGATGTGGGGGCGCATAGCGGCGAGGGGAAGAGATGGCAAGGGCGGGCGGTCCCGCGGCGTCAGAGGATGAAGTCGCCGCCGGTTGCCGGGTGGGCGTCGACGACGAACAGCAACAGCTCGAAGTCGGAGGCACCATCGCCGTCGGTATCGCCCTGCACCAGCCAGATCGGACCGCCCTGGCTCTCCAGGCGGAGCTCGCCGGCATGATGGCCGAAGGCGGCGGCGCCGATGAAGCTGAAGGCCTGGTTGCCGGAAGCAAGCGTGTCGGCGTCGATCCGCGACAGATCGACTAGATCGCCTTGCGTGAAGTCCCGGATGGAGTCCCGTGCGGCCGATGTCGATTCGGCCGCCAGATCGTAGCGGAAGACGTCGTTGCCGCCGTTGCCGATCATCCGGTCCCCGCCCAGGCCGCCGAAGAACAGGTCGGAGCCCCGACCGCCGTAAAGCTGGTCGTCCGCGGCGCCGGCGAAGATCCGGAAGTTGCCGTCCCGCTCCGCCGAACCCTGGAAGATCATGGTCTCGTTCGCCTGGAGCAAGGCACCGCTGATGGTGATCGTCTGGCCGGCGCCCAGCAGGGCGTCCGCCCAGACGATGTAATAATCGAACTCCGTGCCCCCGCCCGAGGCAAAGCGCTCGTCGGCGGCCGACGAGAGGGTCAAATTCTCGAGGTTGGCGAACGCTCCGACATAGCCCGGAGCGTTGAAGTCGATCGAGTAATTGCCGCGCAGAAACAGGCCGTCATAGCCGCCGCCGCCGTTCACCAAGTCGCCCGGAGCGAAGCGGCCCTCCTCGCCGAAGAAGAAGATGTCGTTGCCGAGGCCGCCGGTCACCCGGTCGGCGCCCTTGCCGCCGTAGACGAGGAAGCGGGCATCGGTTTCGGCCGAGCCGACGAAGGTCAGGTCCTCCCCGGCCAGGAGACCGGCGCCGTCGATCCGCGCCTGCATTCCCGCCGCGAAGTTGGAATCGTGGGTGGTGACGACATAATCGTAGAGTCCGCTGCCCCCGCCGGAGAAAGAATCGTCGCCGGCGGAAAGCATCGAGACGGTCTCGATGCCGGTGATCGAGTTGGCGAGGAGCACGAGTCCGAAGCCGTAATCGCCCTGCAGCACCAGCCGGTCGGTTTCGCTGCCGCCGTCGACCCGGTCCGTCGAGTCCAGGTTGCCGCCGAAATAGATGACGTCGTTGCCGGCGCCGCCGATGGCGAACTCGAAGGCGAGCCCGTCGGGAGTCACAGTGGGACTGCCTGCCCCGGGGCTCAGGAAATCGTCGCCGGGACCGCCGTCCAGCAGGTCCGGGCCGCTTCCGCCGAGGAGGGTGTCGTTGCCCTCCTCGCCATAGGCGTCGAATACGCGGCTCCCGCCGCCCGTCAGGTCGATCAGATCGTTGCCGGTCCCTCCCCTGGCGCTGGAATGATAGGGGCCGACCTCGCCCAGAAATATCTCGT
>DASQJV010000038.1:0-4988 GCA_035630855.1 Allosphingosinicella sp.
GACCAAGCACGTCAAGGAGACGCTCGGCGTGCCGGTCTGGGTCGGCGCGGGCGACGCGCAGGCGCTGCGCAGCGGCAAGGTGATCCCGCCGCCGAGCTCCTGGGCGGCGAGCGAGATGTTGTAGGCGTGGCGCTTCAGCGCCTGCTCGACCATCTGCTTCTCGGCGCGCTCGAGGTTGAGGTCGGCGCCGAGCGAAGGCGGAGTCGTGGTCGCGGCCGGGCGCGGCGCGGTCGATGACTTCGATCGTCGCCTTCATCGGGTCCCCCAAATTGACAGGTGAGGGAGTATTAGAGCGCCGCATCGCCCCCCGCTAGGGTTTAGTGCGAAGCCCGGCAAAAAGGTGGTTCGCCGAGTTAATTCCTCCCCGAGGTTTCTCGGGGAGGGGGACCGCGCGAAGCGCGGTGGAGGGTTCTTCAGAGTCGGAAAGAACCCCTCCACCAGGCTTCGCCTGGTCCCCCTCCCCGGCAAATGCCGGGGAGGATCTCAAGTGCTCAGAACCGAATTCCCACCCCGATCACGCCCTGATGCTTGTCGAAGGACTCGATCGCCTCGTAATTCGAGAAACGGTATTCGGCCTTGATGAACATGTTCCGGCCGACCGCGACCTCGGCCCCGCCGCCGAGCCGGAGGCCGTCATATTTGTGATGCGAGACGATCGGCGGGAAGCCGAGGATCGGGCCGTTGGTGCTGAACGTCTCCCGGAGGTTGGTATAGCCCGCCTTGGCGTAGAGCAGTATGCCGGGGCTGACCATCGCGCCGGCGCGGGCGCCCAGGTACAGGTCGCGCCCGGACTTCGAGCAGACGTCGGTCAGGTCGAATATGAAGCATTCGCGGACCGTGGAGTCGGCGGCTTCGGCC
Source organism: Allosphingosinicella sp. (assembly GCA_035630855.1). Lineage (GTDB taxonomy): Bacteria > Pseudomonadota > Alphaproteobacteria > Sphingomonadales > Sphingomonadaceae > Allosphingosinicella. The sequence continues at coordinate 859 of DASQJV010000038.1, forward strand.
TCGATTCCGAAGCGCAGCCGGCCGGCGGCGAAATCGTAGCCGGCGCCGATACCATAGACGAAGCCCTCGCCGTCATTGCCCGTATCGAAGCTCGTGCCCTCGATTCCACCGAGAACCTCGACCCGGAAGCCGGTCGCGACCTTCTCGCCGGCCGGCTCGGCGTCTTGGGCGAATAGGGGGGAAGCAAAACCGGCCGCGGCCATGGCCGCAGCAAGACAATATCTGAGCATCATTAATCCCCTCATCGAATTCCCCTGCGGCCGTGGAACTGAGAGGCCTTGGATGAACCGTGGATAAACATATTGTGGCGTAAATCCGACATCGGCCAAGCACAGAAGCGCGCGACATACGGTGTTTCGCAACTTTTCTATTTGATTTCCGAAAGTTGCTCTTCAGCGAATGAGAAGACGCCGCGACCGAAAAAGATCGCCTTCAAAATGGACCAAAAAATCGTCCGGAAAGCACATCCTCTCCGGCGATATTCGGCATCCGCGCGTGCGCAACCTGTCTGCGAACGGCGGTGGTCACCCTGAATTGTTTCAGGATCAAGCCTTCCGCTCACGAGGCGGTGCGAAACGGGATGCTGGAACAGGTTCGGCATGGCGCACGGCGTGTCCCTTGCGACAAGCGGCTTTTCTGTTGCCAATGGCAAGGCGGCCGGGCCATTCTCGGTGCGATGATCGCGCGCGCCAGTTTTCCGTTGTTTTTCATGGCCCTGGCGACGCCGGCCATGGCTCAGCCGAAGTCGCTGGGAATCTTCGGCACCTGGGGCGCGTTCCGCGGGCCGGAGCGCTGCTACGCCATCGCCGAGCCCTATCAAAAGCCCCGTGCGGGGGACGGGCGCGGTTTCGCCTCGGTCGGCTACTGGCCGCGGCGGGGCCTGAGCGGGCAGGCCCATTTCCGGCTGAGCCGGGCGAAGCGCGAAGGCTCGGCGGTGCTGCTCCGGATCGACGACCGCACCTTCCAGCTCCGCGGCGGCGGCGCCGACGCCTGGGCGGCCGATCCGGCCGCGGATGCCGAGCTGGTCTCGGCGATGCGGACCGGGATCGAGATGAACGTCGAGACCCGGGCGGCGGACGGCGCCCTCGTGCGCGACTCCTACCGGCTGCGCGGCGCCGCGACCGCGATCGACGCGGCCGCCATCGCCTGCTCGCGGCGCGGCTGAGTGGCGCGCTGGTTCATCGCCCGGCACGGCGAGACCGTGTTCAACGCCGCACGGCGGATGCAGGGCGAGACCGAGCATACGCCGCTGACCCGCGCCGGCTTCGCCCATGCCGAGGAGATCGGCGAGGCGATGGTGTCCGTCCTCGGCCCGGCGCCGGAGCTGGCCCTCTGGGCCTCGCCGACCGGCCGGGCGCTTCAGACTCTGGCGATCGCGGCCGAGCATCTCCGCCTCGACTGGCACCAGGCGCGAACCGACGAGCGGCTGTCGGAAATGGAGATGGGGGAATGGGGCGGCCGCTTCTATGCCGAGATCGCCGAGGCCCATGGCGGCTTCGTCGACCGGCGGGCCGGCCTGTTCACCTGCCGGCCGCCGGGCGGCGAATGGTATGACGACATCGCCCTCAGGCTTCGCGCCTGGCTCGCCGACACCGCCGGCGAGCGGGGCGACCGGCTGATCGTCATGCACGGAATCTCCTCGCGAGTCCTCCGCGGCCTGCTCACCGGAGCGCCCGAGCGTCCCGGATGCGGAGCGCCGGTCGCGGCCCCGCTCCCGCAAGGCTCGGTGGTCCGAGTCGAGGACGGGGTGGAGACTGTGATCGGCCTCGGCAGCGGCGATCTCGGGGCGTCCGGGACGGCCTAGAAAAAGCGGCATTTCTTCCCTACATAGGGGGCCTCATGACAGCGCCGATGCCAATCCCCGGTCATATCGACCCGGTCCCCGTCCCTCGTCCCGCTTTCGAGTCGGAGGACGGGCGCGTCGATCTGGTCGGATTGTCGCGCGACTCGATCCGCGAGGCGCTCGAGGCCGCCGGGCTCGAGCCGAAGCAGGCCAAGCTCCGCGCCAAGCAGATCTGGCACCAGATCTACAATCGCGGCGCCACCTCGTTCGAGGCGATGAGCGACATCGCCAAGCCGCAGCGCGCCTGGCTCGGCGAGCGCTTCGTCATCGGCCGGCCGAAGGTGGTGGTCGAGCAGGTGTCGACCGACGGCACCCGCAAATGGCTGCTCCGCTCCGATGATGGCCAGGACTATGAGATGGTGTTCATCCCCGACGCGGACCGGGGCACGCTCTGCGTCTCCAGCCAGGTCGGCTGCACCCTCAATTGCGCCTTCTGCTTCACCGGGACGATGCGGCTGGTCCGCAACCTCACCGCCGGCGAGATCGTGGGGCAGGTCATGCTCGCCCGCGATTCGCTGGGCGAATGGCCGTCGCAGCCGGAAGGGCGGATGCTCTCCAACATCGTGATGATGGGAATGGGCGAGCCGCTCTACAATTTCGACAACGTCCGCGACGCGCTGAAGATCGTGATGGACGGCGACGGGCTGGGCCTGTCGCGGCGCCGGATCACCCTTTCCACCTCGGGCGTGGTTCCGATGATGGCCCGGGCCGGCGAGGAGATCGGGGTCAACCTCGCCGTCTCGCTTCACGCGGTGACCAAGGAGATACGCGACGAGATCGTGCCCCTGAACCGGAAGTACGGGATAGAGGAATTGCTCGAGGCCTGCGCCGCTTACCCCGGCGCCAACAACGCCCGGCGGATCACGTTCGAATATGTCATGCTCAAGGACAAGAACGACAGCGACGAGGACGCGGCCGAGCTGGTCCGGCTGATCCGCAAGTACAAGCTCCCGGCCAAGGTCAATTTGATCCCGTTCAATCCCTGGCCCGGCGCCGTCTACGAATGCTCCGACGAGGAGCGGGTGCGGCGCTTCTCCGACATCATCTTCGAGGCCGGAATCTCCGCCCCGATCCGCCGTCCGCGCGGCCGCGACATCATGGCCGCCTGCGGCCAATTGAAGTCCGCCGCGGAGAGGAAGAGCCGGGCGGAGCTCGACCGCATCTCGGCCGAGAAGCAGGCGGCTTTGGCCTGATCGTTTCCCGGTGCAGGGTAGCTGAACGGCGGATTACGGCCGCGTTCAGGAGCGACTCAATCCGCGCCCCTCATATCCTCCTCATGCCGGTGGCCAGTTCTCCACCGCGAAAGGAGTTCACGATGTTCAGGAAGCTCAGTCTCGCCACGGCCGCCGCGGCCGCCACTCTGACCATGGTCCCCGCCGCCGCCGAAGCGAGCCATCGCGGCGGCTATTATGACGGCGGCCGCTACCAGCAGAGCTATCGCGGCGACCGCTACGGCCAGTATGACGGCCGCTATTACGGCCGCACCGGCTATCGCTACGACGGCCGCCGCTGCAGCGGCACCACCGGCACCATCGTCGGCGGAGCCGCCGGCGCCCTGCTCGGCCGCGAAGTGACCCGCGACCGCTACCGCGGCCGCTCCGGCACCACCGGAGCGATCCTCGGCGCCGCCATCGGAGCGCTGGCTGGCCGGGCGGTGCAGAAATCCAGCTGCCGCTAAGCTTCGTTTCCCTCGGGTCGAGTATCGAGGGCGGGCCGGTCTCCGAGAAGAGGCCGGCCCTTTTTTTATACCGTCATCCCGGACTTGATCCGGGATCCATGAACACAGGTCCGCGCGAACTTGCTTCGATCCGTGTTCATGGGTCCCGGCTTTCGCCGGGATGACGGTCAGGGCCCGTCGAACAGGGCGGCGAGCTGCTCGATCATCGTCCCGCCCAATTGCTCGGCGTCCATGATCGTCACCGCCCGGTCGTAATAGCGGGTGACGTCGTGGCCGATCCCGATCGCGACCAGCTCGACCGGAGAGCGCGCCTGGATCCAGCCGATCACCTGCCTCAGGTGCCGCTCGAGATAGGTGCCCGAGTTGACCGACAGGGTCGAATCGTCGACCGGGGCGCCGTCGGAAATGACCATCAGGATCCGCCGCTCCTCGGGCCGGGCGATCAGCCGGTTGTGCGCCCACAGCAGGGCCTCGCCGTCGATATTCTCCTTGAGCAGCCCCTCGCGCATCATCAGCCCGAGGTTCTTGCGCGCCCGCCGCCACGGCTCGTCGGCGGCCTTGTAGACGATGTGCCTCAAATCGTTGAGCCGGCCGGGGCCGGGCGGGCGG
>DASQJV010000039.1:0-3065 GCA_035630855.1 Allosphingosinicella sp.
ACAAGCGCGGCTTCCTTCAATATTTCGGCAAGCTGGAAAAGCTCATCCAGGATCGCAATGCCGCGTCGGATCCGCTGCAGATGATGGATGAGAGGGATGCGGCGCGAAGGTGCCGCGCCGGCGAGAACCTGTCCAAGGAAGACCGGGAATATTGCGCGTCTATGAAGAGCGATGCCGCGAAAAGGTGCCGCCGCGGGAACCTGTCCAAGGAAGACCGGGAATATTGCGCGTCCAAGCCGAATCAGCAGGTCATGTCGGAATCGCCGGGCTGAACCCGCCGCCGCGGATTGCTCAGCGTCCGCTGAGCAATGAATCGACTTCGGCGCGGTGCTTCGCAATGAAAGCGACGTTCGATCGCATCACGGCACTCGAGCCAACCCTGAAAGTCTCCGGATCGTTCGCGACCAGCAGGGCCCATCCCGTCTGAACATATTCGACCGGAGAAAGGCCGGCGCGCCGAAGCGCCGCGCGCGTTGCTGGGTCCGACTTCAATTCCGCGGCCGCATCCGTGAAGTCCGGGCACCCGATCATTCCGGGCAGGACTTCAAGACCGCTCTTAAGCCGGAGTCGCGCCACGCCGCGGAAGGCCCTCCAGCGAGTTGCCGTGATCAGGGATGAAGTGGAGGCGGCCTCAAGAGCAGCTATTTCCGCCGTACATTCCTTCTGCGTGGGCGGAGCGGGGCTGCCGCCTGCGACAAGAAGCAATATAGCCGAAATCATAATCATGATGCCGCCCATCGAATTATGGGATTTGTCGGATGAATATACCACGATTCCAGTTGGGCACCTAGGGCAGCCGGCGTCCTATTTCCGTGCCGGCTTTTCGCGGGACAGGGTCTCAGCTGCGCCGCCGACGCGGACTGACGCCGCCGCCGCCGATATGCTCCTGGCGCCCGACGGCATAGGCTTCCCGGGCGAGGTCGCGAAGGCCGGCGACCTGGTCCGGCGAATCGAGCCGGAAATGGTGGACGTGGTTGCGCGGCGAGAGCGATTCCACTTTGGTGAACCGAGGATCCTCGGCCCGGCGGGCGAGGACGAGGTGGCCGAGCACCCAATGGCGCCGGATCGTCAGCTGGGCGAACGACATCCGGACCTGGAAGGCGATCCGCGTCTTCTCCGGAAGCACGGTGACCGGGCCGATGTCGCGAAGCATGGCCACGAACGCTTCGTATATCTGGCGGACCAGGGGAAGCTTGCCCTCGAAATGGGGCTCGAGCCCGTGGTTCCCGCAGGCGTGCGACTGGTTGCGGTTGGCGAAACGGCGGCCGCAGGCCGGGCAGGGCCAGAGCGGCCTTTGCTTTGGCTGGGACAAGGGCGCCTCCCCGGAGTCGACGAGCGACCCCTACACCGATTCGACGGATGCGGGCGAACCGGGCTATTATCGGCTCATGACCTCGGCCCACGCCATCCACATCGGGCCCTTCGGCGGGCGGGTGCGGGTGCGCGTCGCCGGCGAGCTCGTCGCCGACACTGGCCGGGCCCTGCTGCTCGAGGAAGGCGCGCTGCCGCCGGTCTTCTACGTCCCGCGCGGCGACGTCCACATGGAGCGGCTGGCGCCGAGCGCGACGACCAGCCACTGCCCCTTCAAGGGCGACGCCTCCTATTTCAGCGCACCGGGAGGCCCGGCGGACGTCGCCTGGAGCTACGAGGCCCCGCTTCCCGCCGCCGCCGCGATCGCCGGCCATCTCGCTTTCTATCCGGACAAGGCGGAGATCGAGACCCTGCCGTTCGGGTGAGCCGGGAGCCAGTGTGGGGACGGGGGAGCAGACCGGCTTCGCTGAAATCTTCCGTTCGGGCTGAGCTTGTCGAAGCCCCTTCCTTCAGTCCTGGATCGAACAGCAAAGAGGGCCCTTCCACAGGCTCAGGGCGAACGGGGCATGGTCCCTCAACCTATCCCTTCTTCGACGCGATCCAGTCGTCGATCTTCCTCTCGAGCACCGCGAGCGGAAGCGCGCCCGTCATCAGCACCTGGGCGTGGAACTCGCGTATGTCGAAGCGGGGGCCGAGCGCCTTCTCGGCGCGGGCGCGAAGCTCGCTGATCTTCATCTGGCCGATCTTGTAGGCGAGAGCCTGGCCGGGGATGGCGATGTAGCGCTCGGTCTCGGCGGTGGCGTTGCTCCGGCCGCGCGAGCTGTTGTCGAGTATGTACTGGATGGTCCGGTCGCGGGTCCAGCCCTTGGAGTGGATTCCGGTGTCGACGACGAGCCGGATCGCCCGGAACAGCTGCGAATCGAGATAGCCGAAATATTGATAGGGGTCGGTATAGACGCCCAGCTCGCGCCCCAGGGTCTCGGCGTAAAGGCCCCAGCCCTCGACATAGGCGGTGTTGCCGCCGAAGCGCATGAAGCTGGGCAGCGCCTCATTCTCCTGGGCGAGGCTGATCTGGAAATGGTGGCCTGGCGCGCCCTCGTGGAGGTAGAGCGTCTCCATCCCGGGCGTGGTCCGCGACGGCAGGTCGTAGGCGTTGAAGTAGAAGACGCCGGGCCTCGACCCGTCCGTCGTCCCGCTCTGGTAGGAGCCTCGCGCCGCGCCCTTCTCGGTCAGCGCCGGAACCGGGCGGATCTCGAGCGGCGTCCTGGGGATCGTCGAGAACATCGTCGGCAAAGTGGAGTCGAGCCTTTTGCCGATCGCGACATAGCCCTGCTGGAGCGCCTCGCGCGATTTGGGCTTGAACTTCGGATCGGTGCGGATGTGCTCGAAGAATTGCTGGAGAGTCCCGGCGAAGCCGACCTCGGCCTTCACCTTCTCCATCTCCTTGTGGAGCCGGTCGACCTCGGCGAGTCCGATCCGGTGGATCTCGTCGGGGCTCATGTCGGTGGTGGTGCTGAGCGCCACCAGGTGGCGGTACAAAGCCGGCCCGCTTTTCATGTCCTGGAGCCCGACGGTCGGCCGAGCCCTCGGCAGGTAGCGGTCGCGGACGAAGTCGCGGAGCCGGGTCACCGCCGGCCTGATCTCGTCCGAGATGGAGCGGGCGTAGGCCGCCCGCAGCCGCGCCCGGTCGGCCTCGGGGATCTCGGCCGGGAAGTCGGCGACGGGCCGGTAGAAGCCGCTGCCCTCGACGCCTT
>DASQJV010000040.1:0-8366 GCA_035630855.1 Allosphingosinicella sp.
TCAAAATCTAATCTTTTCAATAACTCACGATGGGTGCTTCGGATCCGTCCATAGGCCGGATCGCCGAGCAGGGGATGCCCGATCGACGTCATGTGGACCCTGACCTGGTGGGTCCGGCCAGTTTCGAGGCGGCATTCGACGAGCGCCGAGTCCCTCAGCGGGCGAAGCAACCGGTAGTGGGTGACCGCCCTCTTGCCCCGATTCCCTTCGACGATCGCCATCTTCTGCCGGTTGGCCGAGGAGCGGGCGAGCGGAGCGTCGATCGTCCCCGCCGGCGGGCTGGGGATTCCGGCGACCACGGCCCGGTAACGGCGGTCGATGCTGTGGCGGGCGAATTGCGCCGCCAGCCCCTCATGGGCCCGGTCGGTCTTGGCGACGACGAGCAGCCCCGAAGTGCCCTTGTCGATTCGGTGGACGATGCCGGGCCGGGCCACCCCGCCGATCCCCGACAGCCGCCCGGCGCAATGGTGGAGGAGGGCGTTGACCATCGTCCCGTCGAAATTGCCCGCCGCGGGATGGACGACCATCCCCGCCGGCTTGTCGACGACGAGCAAATGATCGTCCTCGAAGACGATATCGAGGGCGATGTCCTGGGCTTCGTTATGGGCCTGCGCCGGCTCGGGGACGATTACCTCGTAGGGACCGGCGAGCGCCTTCGTCGCCGGATCGCGGACCAGGCCCGCCGGGCCGGTCACCCGCCCGCTCGAGATCAGCGCCTTGAGCCGCTCGCGCGACAGCGTCGGCAGAGCGGCGGCGAGCGCCCGGTCGAGACGCTGGCCGGCGGCATCGGCGGCGATCGTGGCGGTGATGTTCGACTCCCCCCGGGTCATTCCAAGGCCGATGTGGGCAAGGGCGGGGAGGATATCAAGAAGACCGGAGCCTGAGAGCGACCGTTCGCCCCGAGCCTGTCGGAGGGCCTTCCTTTCGCCTTCCTGAATTTCCGGAAAGGAGAGGGGTTCGACAGGCTCCGCCCGAACGGCGGAATATGTCGGCCGAAACAGCGGCCGCTGCCCTTGCAACCGCTCCTGTGTCCCGCCAATAGAAGCGAAACCGGCGCGACAGGGGCTCCAATCGCCATGAAATCCCACGAATTTGCCAGCCTTCTCTGCTCGCGGCTGTGCCACGACCTGCTGTCGCCGGTCGGAGCGCTGAACAACGGCATCGAGCTCCTCGCCGACGAGCACGATCCGGAGATGCGGGCGCGCTGCATGGACCTGCTCGGCGAGAGCGCCCGGGCCAGCGCCAACAAGCTCAAATTCTTCCGCCTGGCCTTCGGCGCCGCCGGCGGCTTCGGCGACGAGGTCGACACGCGCGAAGCCCGGGTCGCGATCGAAGGCCTGTTCGGAGGCGACGGCCGGATCCAGCTGGGCTGGATGGTCGACGAGCCGACGATGAGCAAGCCGGCCCTGAAGGTCCTCCTCAACCTCGTCCTGATCGCCGGCGACGCCCTCGTCCGCGGCGGCCGGCTCGACGTCGGCGCCGAGAAGCATGGCGGCGGGGTCGACATCGTCGTCCGCGCCGACGGCCCGCGGATCGTCCTCGATCCCGAGCTGAAGCGAGCCCTGCTCGGCGACCTCGCCGAGGACGCCATCGCCCCGCGCGGCGCCGCCGCCTGGCTGGTCCACTGCCTGCTCGCCGATTGCGGCGGGGAGGTCCAGGTGGCGGACCAGGAGGAAGGGGTGCTGCTCATCGGAGCGTCGATTCCGGCCGCGTGACTCGTCATCCCGGACTTGATCCGGGATCCATGAACACGGTCCTTCGAAAGCGAGACGCCGCGGCGTTCATGGATTTCGGCCTTCTCCGGAATGACGGGGGCCGGAAGTAAACCCCTCCTTAACCAACCCGCCTTAAGCCGGTCCGGCGCGACTAGCGGCGGGGCCCCAGTGGACGAACTGATCAACGATTTCATCGGGGAGACCCGGGAGATGCTCGAGGCGCTCTCCGGGGAGATCGTCGCCTGGGAGGCCGAGCCCGGCGACCGCGCCCGTCTCGACGAGATTTTCCGCTTCGTCCACACGGTCAAGGGCAATAGCGGCTTCTTCGACCTTCCGCGGATCCGCGCCCTCAGCCACGCCGCCGAGGATGCGCTCGCCGCGGTTCGCTCCGGCGATCGGACTCCCGACGCCCGCCTCGTCAGCGCCGTCCTCGCCGTCATCGACCGCCTCGCCGAGCTGGTCGAGGCCCTGGAGACGGGCGAGGCCCTGGCCAGCGAGGACGACAGCGCCCTCATCGACGCTCTGTCCGACGAGGAGCCCGCCGAGGCCCTCGAAGCCGAAGCCGCTCCGGCCGGCCACTCCGCCCGCACCTCGAGCCGGACCATCCGCCTCCCCGTGGAATTGCTCGACCGGATGATGAGCGGCGTTTCGGACCTCGTCCTCGCCCGCAACGAGCTCGCCCGCAGGGTCCGCGAATCGGGCGACGCCGGCCTGGAGGCCGCCTTCGAGAGGGTCTCGGCCACTGTCGCCGACCTTCGCGACGGCATCACCCGGACCCGGATGCAGCGGATCGACAATCTGTTCGCGCCTCTGCCGCGAATGGTCCGCGACATCTCAGGCCAGACCGGCAAGCAGGTCTCGCTCGAGATCGACGGCGGCGACGTCGAGATCGACCGCGAGATGCTGGAGATGATTCGCGACCCGCTCACCCACATCATCCGCAACGCGATCGATCACGGCATCGAAAGCCCGGCGGACCGCCGCCGGGCCGGCAAGGACGAGACCGGCCGACTTCGGGTCTGCGCGCGCCAGGCCGGAAATCACATCCTTCTCGAGATCGCCGACGACGGCGCCGGGATCGACGGCGACAAGCTCGTCCGGAGGGCGGTCGCCGCCGGCGTCCTGACCGCCGAGAGGGCCGAGCGCCTGACCGAGGCGGAAAAGCACGCCCTGGTCTTCGAGCCCGGCCTCTCGACCGCGGCCTCCGTCACAGACCTTTCCGGCCGCGGAGTCGGGATGGACGTGGTCCGCGCCAACGTCGAGCGGATCGGGGGTCTCGTCGAGATCGAGAGCCGGCGCGGGCGGGGGGTCGTCCTGACCCTTCGCGCCCCGCTCACCCTCACCATCATCCCGGCGCTCACCGTCGCCGCCGGCGGCCAGACCTACGCCATCCCGCGCTCGGCGATCGAGGAGATCGTCCGCGTGAAGGGCGGCGGGGTCCGGGTCGAGAGCGTCGGCGGGGCCGCCTTCGCGACGGTGCGCGGTCGCCGGATGCCGCTCGTCTACCTTCGCGAGTCGCTCGGCCAGGAGCCTTCGAGCGACCCGTCGGGCCAGAGCCTCGTCCTGCTGAGGCCCGCCGGGGCAGGCCTTTACGCCCTCGCGGTCGACGACATTCACGATCATGAGGAGCTGGTGGTGAAGCCGGCCGCCCCCGCCGTCATGGCCGCCGGGCTCTATGCGGGGACCACCCTCGCCGACGACGGCAAGCCGGTGCTCCTCCTCGACCCGCCCGGAATCGCAGCCAGGGCCGGGCTCGCCCTCCATCGCACGACCGGCGAGGCCGAAGCGGCGCCCCAGGCGGCAGACCCGGCGGCGCAAGGTCCCGCGGCGCTCCTCTTCCGGACCCTCGCCGGAGCGAAAAGGCTGGTGCCGGTCGCCGCGGTCCAGCGGATCGAGGACGTCGGCTCCGAGGCCGTGCAGTTCAGCGCCGGCCGGCTCCACGTCGCCGTCGGCGACGCTCTGCTCCCGCTCGAGGGCTGCGGCGCCGCGCCCGACCGTCCGATCCGGCTGCTCCGGCTCGGCGACGGTCACAAGGAGATCGCCTACGGCTTCGCCGACGTCGTCGACATCCTGCCCCTGCCGGCCGGAATGATCCCGGCGTCGGAGCCTGGCGAGGTGCGCGGGGTCGTCCTCGTCGGCGACGAGCAGGCCGAGCTGCTCGACCTCCACTGGTTGTTCGCCCGCCATTCCGGCCGGCCCTCGACCGCCGGGCGGCGCCCGGTCTGCGCCATTCCGGTCGGGGACCCGTTCATGGACGCGATCCTTCGCCCGCTCGTCGAAAGCGCGGGCTATGCCGTCGTCGCCAGCGGTGCGCCGGGAAGCGAGTCGGCGTCGGTCGTCATCGCCTGCGCCGAAGTCGTCGAGCCCGACGCTCCCGCGGGCGCCCGGATCGTCCGGCTTCGAGCCGCCGCGGAAGGGGATGAGGGCAGCGTCCATCGCTACGACCGCGAAGCCCTGCTCGCCGCTCTGGCCGGAGAAACCCCGCCGAAAAGGAGCCGCCGCCGTGGCTGAGCTGCTGCTCATCGTCAGGCTCGCCGGCGAGCGGGTCGCCTTGCCCGCCGCCGACGTCGATTCGGTCGTCGAGATCGAGTCGCTGACTCCCGTGCCGGGCGCCGCCGGTCACGTCGCCGGCCTCGCCTCGCTGCGCAGCCGCGTGCTGACCGTGATCGACTGCCTGGCCTCCCTCGATCCGTCGCGCCGGCTTCCCGCCGACTCGGCCGAAGCGGTGATGGCGGTGGTCGACGGCCATCCCTACGCGCTGCTGGTCGAGGCCGTCGAGGATGTGGTCGAAGCGAGCGGCGAGCGCCAGCCCCCGGCGGCCTCGCTCGCCGGAGGATGGCGCCGGATCGGCCGGGCGACGATCGAGGCGGAGGGGGACCTGCTCCTGCTCGCCGACGTCGAGGCGCTGATCGCCGGACCGGTGCGCGAGGCGGCGTGAGATCTTCGGCACCGGGGACGAGGCCGGCCTCTAAGGCGGTGATTAACCTATTGCGGCTAGGGTGCGGCCGCAGGGAAGAGCGAGAGCGATCATGAAGAGCTGCCTGGTTGTCGACGATTCGAAGGTGATCCGAAAGGTCGCCCGCCACATATTGGAGACTCTCGACTTCTCCGTCGACGAGGCTGAGGACGGGCGCCAGGCGCTGGTCCGTTGCGAGGCCCGGATGCCCGACGTCGTCCTGCTCGACTGGAACATGCCGGTGATGGGCGGGATGGAGTTCCTCAGGACCCTGCGCCAGAGGAAGTTCGAGCCCCAGCCCAAGGTCGTCTTCTGCACCACCGAGAACGACGCCGCCCACATCCGCGCCGCGATCGACGCCGGCGCCGACGAATATGTGATGAAGCCGTTCGACCGCGAGACGCTCGAAAGCAAGCTCCAGATCGTCGGCGTCGCGTGACCCGGCCCGCCGCGCGCGCGGCGAGGGAGACCGCTCCGGCCGCGCCCCCCCTGAGACTGATGATCGTCGACGATTCGCAGGTGGCGAGGGCGGTCCTGTCGCGGATGCTCGCGGCCTTCGACGATTTCGAGATCGTCGCCACCGCGTCCGACGCCGGCGAGGCGCTCCGGCTGCTGCCCTCGACCGCGGTCGACATCGTCCTTCTCGACGTCGAGATGCCGGGCGAGAGCGGCCTCGAGGCGCTTCCCGAGATCGTCCGGCTCGGCCGCGGCGCCCGGGTCCTCATCGTCTCCTCCTTCTGCGACGGCGACGCCGACGCGGCCGTCCAGGCGCTCGCTCCGGGCGCGGCCGAGACCCTGTCCAAGCCGGGGGCCGAGGCGTTCAGTGGGCGCTTCTCCGAGATCCTCGCCGAGCGGCTGCGGCGGATGGGGCGGCGCGAGGCGCTCGCGGAGCCCGCACCGGCGGCGCCGCCGGCCGAGGCGAAGCTCGGCTGCCTCGCCGTCGGCGCCTCGACCGGAGGGCTCCACGCCGTCACCGCCCTTCTGAGGGCGCTTCCGGCGAAGATCGGAGCGCCGATCCTGATCACCCAGCATCTCCCGGCCGTCTTCGTGCCTTTCTTCGCCAGGCAGGTCGAGGCCGCCTCGGGCCGGACCGCCCGGATCGCCGAGGACGGCATGGAGCTCAAGGCGGAGGAGATCGTCCTCGCTCCCGGCGACGCCCACATCCGGCTCGAGCAGAGGGGTGCGAGAATGGTCGTCAGGCTCGACCGGAGCGCCGCCGCGAGCGGCTGCATACCCTCGGTCGACGTCATGCTCGAATCGGTCGCCGCCGCTTACGGCCGGGCCGCGCTCGGGGTGATGCTGAGCGGCATGGGCCGCGACGGCCTCGCCGGGAGCCGCGAGCTGGTCGCCCGCGGCGGCACGATGATGGCCCAGGACCGGCAGAGCTGCGCGGTGTGGGGGATGCCCCGGGTCGTCGTCGAGGCCGGTCTCGCCTGCGCCGTCCTGCCTCCCGCCGAGCTCGCCGCGCGGGTCGCCGTCCGGGTGGATTCGGCATGCAGGTGAGCGACGCCTCCAGCCGGATCCTGGCCGGGCTGCTCGAGGCCCGGACCGGGCAGCAGCTGACGATGAGCCGGCGCTGGCGGATCGAGACCGCGCTCCAGCCGCTGATGCGCGAACGGAACATCACTTCGCTCGACGGGCTCGTCGCCGCCCTCGTCGCCCGCTCGGACGAGCGCCTCGCCGAATCGGTGGTCGAGGCCCTGCTCAACAACGAGACCTTCTTCTACCGCGACCGCCAGGCGTTCGAGATGCTGCTCGGCCCGGCCCTTGGCCGGATCGAGGCGGCGCGGCGCCGGATCCGCAAGCTCTCCATCTGGTGCGCGGGCTGCTCGACCGGGCAGGAAGCCTATTCGATCGCCATGCATTTCGCCGAGCAGAAGGCGCGCTGGAGCGGCTGGACGATCGACATCGTCGGCACCGACGTCTCGCGAAGCGCGATCGAGCAGGCGCGGAGCGGCATCTATTCGCAATTCGAGGTCCAGCGCGGCCTCGGGGTGATGCAGATGATGCGCTGGTTCGAGGAGCTTCCCGGGGCCGCCTGGCGGATCGCCGCGGACCTGCGGCGCGCGGTGCGCTTCGAGGTCGCCAGCCTCGTCGGCCCGGCCGCTCCCGCGGAACGGTTCGACATCATCCTGTGCCGCAACGTCCTCCTCTATTTCTCGCCGGAGAGACGCCGGACCGCCTTCGCCCGCCTGGCCTCGGCCGCCGCCGACGATGCCGCGCTGATGCTCGGCGCCGGCGAGACCGTGATCGGCCAGACCGACGCCTTCGCCTCCGATCCCGAGTGCCGGGGCCTCTATCTGCGCGCCGCGGCGCGGCCGGAGCGCCGCCGCGCCGCCTCCTGATCCGTCATCCCGGGCTTGACCCGGGATCCATGAACACCGCCGGTGGTCGACCAGGCCAAGGCGGTGTTCATGGATTCCGGCTTTCGCCGGAATGACGGGGCCCGCCTGACCGGCCCGACCACCCCTTGACGCCGGACCGTTTTTGGAGCGCAAAGGGCCGATGGACGGGCTCATCGACGCTCCCTCGCCCAATTTCGACGAGCGCGCGCTGCCCGTGTCGATGCTCGTCCTCCATTATACCGGGATGGAAGACGCACCGTCCGCGATCGAGCGGCTGAAGGACCCGGCGGCGAGGGTCTCGTGCCATTATCTCGTCGACGAGGACGGGCGGGTGCTGCGCATGGTCGACGAGGAGAAACGGGCCTGGCACGCCGGCCGCTCCTTCTGGCGGGGCGCGGTCGACATCAATTCGGCCAGCATCGGGATCGAGATCGTCAATCCGGGCCACGAGTTCGGCTACCGGCCCTTTCCGGAGGCCCAGATGGAGGCGCTGATCCCGCTGGTCGCCGACATCGTCGGCCGCCACCGCATCCGCCCGCCCTACGTCGTCGGCCATTCGGACGTCGCACCGGCGCGAAAGCGCGATCCGGGCGAGCTGTTCGACTGGGCGCGGCTGGCCCGGCTCGGTCTCGCGATGCCCCGGCCGACGGAGAATCTCATCGACCCCCTGTGGACCGACGGCGGCTTCCTGCTCGCACTCGAGCGCTACGGCTACGACGTCCACAAGCCCAAGGCCGCCGTCGCCGCCTTCCAGCGCCGCTTCCGCCCCGAGCTGATCGACGGCGAGATCGACGGCGAGACCAGGGCGATCCTGCTCGGATTGCTCTTGGATAGCCGAAGCGCACCGCCCAAGGGTCCGTAGTCGGTATCGGCAATGGCCATGACGGGGCGGAGAGGCGGTCAGGGCTAGGAGCGAGGAGGGAGCGATGCAGGGACATCGCGACCGACGAGCGACGACGCCATGACCGCCTCTCCGCCCCGCCCCCTTCGGGGGTCGCCCGGAGAGGGGTACCGGCCGCGTCGGAGCGCTTGTGCGGGCAAACCAGCCCGCCCTGCACGCTCCTCCTTGCCGGTACCCCTCTCCGGGCGATCCTGGCCATTGCCGATACCGACTACGGACCCTAAGTAGCGGGCGTCAGAGGATCGGGCGGCCGTCCGCCTTCGCCAAGGCTATGGCGGACAAGCCCCCGGGTTTATCCGCCGAAGCTTCAGCGTAGGCGGGAGGAAAGTCCGGGCTCCATGGAACGGCGGTGCCGGATAACGTCCGGCGGGGGCGACCCCAGGGAAAGTGCCACAGAAAGCAGGTCGCCGAAGCTTCGGCCAGGCGACAGTGAAAGGGTGGGGTAAGAG
>DASQJV010000041.1:0-3484 GCA_035630855.1 Allosphingosinicella sp.
CTCGACCACCTCGCGGCCGCCGGTGAGCGGGGTCAGGGCCACTTCGGGCTCCTCGCCGGCGGAGTCGGCGGCGGCGAACAAAGGCAAAGGCGCCTCGCCGAGCCCGCGCACCCGCCACAGGGCCTGGCGGCGGTCGAGGCCGAGCGAGGCGAAGGCGTCGGCGTCGGCAAGCTTCTCGAGCGCGGCGACGGGGACCCCGGAGCGGCGCCAGACGTCCTCCACTGAGGCGAAGGGGGCTTCGGCGCGAGCGGCGAGGATGCGGGCGGCGTGGAGATTGGAGAGGCCCCGGACCATGCGCAGGCCGAGTCGGAGGGGGAGGAGATTTGCCTCCCCATGCGCAGCATGGGGAGGGGGGCCACCCGGAGGGTGGTGGAGGGGTAGAAGGCGCAGGCTCCGGCCGTCTCGCGCTCGATCCTCCGATTCCTCGGCAGCTACCCCTCCACCATGCTTCGCATGGTCCCCCTCCCCATCTGGCGATGGGGAGGCAAAGCCCTCCACCGTGCAATCCCATCGGCTCGCATTGATGCAGACCGGCCTCACCTCCACCCCGTGGTTCTGGGCGTCGCGGACCAGCTGGGCGGGCTGGTAGAAGCCCATCGGCTGGGCGTTCAAAATGGCGGCGCAGAAGACGTCCGGATGGTGGCATTTCATCCAGCTCGACGCGTAGGCGATCTTGGCGAAGCTGGCGGCGTGGCTCTCGGGGAAGCCGTAGCTTCCGAAGCCCTCGATCTGCCTGAAGGTGCGCTCGGCGAAGTCGCGATCGTAGCCGCGCGCGACCATGCCCTCGATCATCTGGTCCTGGAAGCGGCTGACCCCGCCGGTCGACTTGAAGGTCGCCATCGAGCGGCGCAGGCGGTCGGCGTCGGACGGCGAGAAGCCGGCGCCGACGATGGCGACGTTCATCGCCTGCTCCTGGAAGAGCGGGACTCCGAGCGTCTTGCCGAGCACCGCCTCGAGCTCCTTCGAGGGGAATTCGACCTTCTCCCTGCCCTCGCGGCGGCGCAGATAGGGGTGGACCATGTCGCCCTGGATCGGACCGGGGCGGACGATCGCGACCTGGATGACGATGTCGTAAAATTCCTTCGGCTTCATCCTGGGAAGCATCGACATCTGCGCCCGGCTCTCGATCTGGAAGGTGCCGATCGTGTCGGCCTTCCGGATCATCGCGAAGACCTTGGGATCGTCCTCCTGGAGCTCGTCCGACCACAGGTTCATGTCGAGCGCCTTATGGGCGCGAAGCAGGTCGAAGGCGCGGCGCATGCAGCCCAGCATTCCGAGTCCGAGCACGTCCAGCTTCATGATCTTCAGCTCTTCGAGATCGTCCTTCTCCCATTCGATCACCCGCCGGTCGACCATCGCCGCCGGCTCGATCGGGACGAGGTCGTCGAGCCGGTCGCGGGTGAGGACGAAGCCGCCGGGATGCTGGGAAAGATGGCGCGGGGTTCCGATCAGCTGGCGGGTGAGCTCGAGGGTCAGAGCGAGGCGCGGATCGTTGCGGTCGAGGCCGAGCTCCTCGACATGGCGCTCGGGCACGCCTTCCTCCGACCAGCCCCAGACCTGGCCCGAGAGCATGGCGGTGAGGTCCTCGGGGAGCCCGAGCGCCTTGCCGACCTCGCGGACCGCGCCCCGGGTCCGGTAGCGGCTGACCACCGCGGTCAAAGCGGCGTGGCTGTGGCCGTAATGGTCGTAGATCCACTGGATCACCTCCTCGCGCCGCTCATGCTCGAAATCGACGTCGATGTCGGGCGGCTCGTTTCGGCTCTCGGAGATGAAGCGCTCGAACAGGAGTGTGTGCTTGACCGGGTCGATCGAGGTGATTCCGAGCACGAAGCAGATCATCGAATTGGCCGCCGAGCCGCGGCCCTGGCAGAGGATCTCCTGGCTTCGGGCGAACTGGACGACCGAGTTCACGGTCAGGAAGTAAGGCGCGTAGGCGAGCTTCTCGACGAGCCTCAGCTCCTTCTCGAGCAGGTCGACATGGCTTTTGGGCGGGCCTTCGGGGAATTTGGCAGCGAGGGCGGCCCGGGTCAGCCGCTCCAGAGCCTGCTGCGGGGTCCGGCCCGACATCACGATCTCGTCGGGATATTGGTAGCTCAGCTCGCGCAGGCTGAAGGTGCAGCGTGCCGCGACGTCGGCCGTGGCCCGGACCGCGTCGGGATGGTCTCGGAAGCGGCGCTCCATCTCCTCCGGCGACTTCAAATGGCGGTCGGCGAAGCGCTCGCGGCGGAAGCCGAGATCGTCGATCGTGCATTTGTGGCGGATGGCGGTGACGACGTCCTGGAGCATGCGCTTGTCGGGCGAATCGTAGAGCACGTCGCCGGTGGCGAGGGCGCGGACGCCGAAGCGGCGGCCCAGCGCCTCGAGCGCGTGGAGCCGCGCCGGATCGCCGGGCCGGCGGCGATGGGTGAGGGCGAGATGGGCTCGGCCGCCGAAGATGTCGCGCATCTGGGCGAGCGCGGTCGCGGCCGTCTCGTCGGCTTCGTCGGGCACCAGGGCCGCGACCAGGCCGTCGTTCCAGGCGGCGACGTCCTCCCAGTGGAGGAAGCATTGGCCCTTCTCGCCCTTCGAGCGGTCGATCCGGCTCTTGCCGGCGGTGAGCAGGCGGGTGAGGCGCGACCAGCCGGAGCGGTCCTCCGGCCAGACGAGGAGGCCGGTGCCGTCCATCAGGTCGAGGCGGCAGCCCGGGATCAGCCGGACCCCGGTCTCGTCGGCGGCGCGGAGAGCCTTGACGAGGCCGCCGACGCTGTTGCGGTCGGCGATCCCGAGCGCCGGACAGCCGAGCAAAGCGGCGGCCGAGAACATCTCCTCCGCGCTGGAGACCCCGCGCAGGAAGGAGAAATGGGTGAGGGCCTGAAGCTCGATATACACTTCAGGACGCTTTGGCGCCGGGCAGGACCAAGCCGTCATGCCGGACTTGATCCGGCATCCACCTTCTTTTCGGCAGCGGCTGTAAGAAGGTGGACCCCGGATCAAGCCCGGGGTGACGATTCATATCGCAGCACCTTTTCCTCATCCCCCGAAGTGGACGAGTTGGACGAGTTCCACACGGGATCGCCCTTTTTCTCATCCGAACACCCCGTGCAGATACCAGCTGAGGTCGCCCGTCCGAGCATCCACCCCATCGCCTCTCCGGTAGAGCCAGAACCTCGCCCCTTCCTCGTCCTCGACCTGGAAATAGTCGCGCACCCCTTCCGCCTCGACAGCGCGCTTCCACCATTCGCCGTGGATCCGCTCGGGGCCGTCGGCGCGGGCGACGCGGTAGGCGCGACCGCGCCAGGTGAAGCGGCGGGGCGGCAGGTCAGGGAGCAAGGCGACGACATTCTCGACCCGCTCGGGCGGCGACAGCAAGCGGACGGGGCGGGGCCATTCCGGCCAGGGCAGGGCCGGATCGAGCGGGCCGGTGCGGGCGACGCTCCGCTCCGGCACGTCGCTCTCGACGGCGGTGGCGCGGTAGAGGCTGCGGGGGCCGAGCCGGCCGGCGAGC
>DASQJV010000042.1:0-5840 GCA_035630855.1 Allosphingosinicella sp.
GCTGTGGTCGCTGAGCCTGAACACCTCGCCGCCATAGGCGCGCTGCCCCTCGAAGACCGAGGAGGCGTAATGGAGCGCGTGGGTGAGGACGTGGACGTTGGCCTCGCGCCAAGGCACCAGCCCGCCGTCAAGCCAGATGAAGCCGTCGCGGTCGTCGAAGCTGCGCTGGTCCGTCACTGAGGGCTCCCTTGGAATGCGGGGCGGGGATAGGACCGGGCCGCGGGAGCGTCAACTTGGCCGGGCCGCGCCGCTCAGTCCGCTTTCTCGTGGGCGAAGCTGAAGATCCGGGCGAGGCGCCAGGCGCCGTCTGCGCCCAGCGCCCACAATTGGGTGAAGCGGGCCCGGCCGGCGAGGCGCTCGGGGCCGTCGCCCTTGCGCTCGTAGAAGAGATGGACCCCGTCCTCGATCGCTCCGTAGCCGGGGACCGGATCGACCCGCAGGCTGGCCCGGACCAGCTCGCGGCGCGAGCGCCAGGCGCCCGGCTTCTTCCGCTCCGCGCAGCTCTTCGCATAATCGGCGACCGCCGCCTCGGCGCCGCGCCAGACGAAGCCGCCCTTGTCGTGATACATCTCGATGTCGTCGGCCATCATCCCCCGCACCCGAGCCGGATCGCAGCCCTCGAAGAAGAGCCTGAAGAATTCCGAATCGCGCTCGGCGATCCGCTCGGTGAGCGCGGGCTGGCCGGGGACGGGCGCGGGCGCCTGGACGGGCTGGGCGGCCTGGGCGGCCTGGGCGGCGGCGAGGAGGAAGAGCGGGGGCATTCGAGGCTCCGGACGAGTGTATTGTGAACATAATACACATGCCGGCGCGGCCGCGCAATGCCGGTGCCGCGCGTTTTGCGGCCGTTGCGTTGAGAATGAGGCCGGAGGCTATTAAACGCGGCAAGCGTCCGCTGACGCGCTTGCGGGCTCAGCCCCCGAGCAGGCCTAATGCTTCGATTGGAACCCTCGATGCCCAGCCGCCTCGCCAGCCAGGGCCGGAAAGAGCGAGTCGCGCTGCTGCTGGGGATCGCGCTCGCCTCGATCATCCTGTGGCAGACCGTGCTCGGCAGCCTGCTGCTCTATCCCTTCACGATCCTGGCGACCTGGTTTCACGAGATGGGCCATGGCATCGCCGCGATGCTCGCCGGCCGGGGCTTCGAGCGCCTGCTCATTTTCGCCGACGGTTCCGGAGTCGCTCTGTCGCTTCGTCCTGCCGACGGCTACAGGACGACCGACGCGCTGGTCGCGGCGAGCGGGCCGCTCGGGCCTGCGGTCGCGGGAGCGGCGCTGATCGTGGCCTCGCGCTCTCCCGCCGCCACGCGATACGCTTTGGCGGTGCTCGGCGCCGCTCTGCTCGTGTCGACGGCGATCTGGGTGCGGTCGCCGATCGGCTGGCTGGTCCTCCCGGCGCTGGGAATGGCGATCGTCCTGCTCGCTCTGCGCGGGTCCGTGCCCTGGCGGAGCTTCGTCATCCAGCTGATCGGAGTCCAGGCGGCGATCGGCGCGTGGCAGCAGTTCGACTATCTGTTCAGCCCGGGCGGACATGTCGGCGGCGAGCTGCACCGCTCCGACACCGGCGCCATCGCCGACGTCCTGCTCCTGCCTTACTGGTTCTGGGGCGCGATCATCAGCGCGACGATCCTGGCCTTGCTGTGGTGGAGCTTCAGGCGCGCGTTCCGAAGCTGACGGCGCGGCGGGTTCCGGGGGCGCCGAGGAAAAAGCCCATGTGCCGGGTTCTCCACACTCACCTTTCTCCCATTATGTTGCGCTGCAACAAAAGCCTGCCCATATCGTTCTGGTGCCTCGCGCCTCCGTCCGGGGGCCTTCCCGGGAGAGTGAGCTTATGCCTGCGATACGACCGCGACTTCGACTTCGTCCCAGCCGCAAGGGACGGAGCGCCTTCGCTGCGCCGTCAGCGACCCGGGACCGGCTTTCCGACCTCGGCTGGAGCGGTCCCAATCCCGGCAACCTCGCCGCCCGCTGCTACGTGCCGGCGGGGATCGAGGGGCCGGCGCCGCTGGTCGTCGTGCTTCACGGCTGCACCCAGGACGCGGCTGTCTACGATCACGGGTCGGGATGGTCGACGCTCGCCGACCGCCACGGCTTCCTCCTGCTCTTCCCCGAGCAGCGCCGGGCCAACAACCCGATGCTGTGCTTCAACTGGTTCTCCGGCGACGACACGAGGCGCGGCAAGGGCGAGGCGGCGTCGATCCGCTCGATGATCGAGGCGATGGCGAAGGCGCATCCTGTCGATCCCGAGCGGATCTTCGTCACCGGGCTCAGCGCCGGCGGCGCCATGGCATCGGCGATGCTCGCCACCTATCCCGAGACCTTCGCCGCCGGAGCGATCATCGCCGGGGTCGCCTATGGCTGCGCCGGCGACGTGGCCGAAGCGTTCGACTGCATGGGCGGCCGCGCCCGGAGCGAGGCGGGCGAGCTCGGAGCGAAGGTCCGCCGGGCCTCGCCGCACCGGGGGCCCTGGCCCCGGGTTCAGGTCTGGCAGGGCAGCGCCGACCGCACCGTCGTCGCCAGCAACGCCGACGCGATCGTCCGGCAATGGACCGAGCTTCACGGGCTCGGCCCGGCGCCCGACCGGAGCGACCGGGTGGAAGGCTATCCGCGCCGGGCCTGGCTGGGAGCGAAGGGCGAGCCGCTGGTCGAGCATTATTCGATCACCGGAATGGCCCATGGCATCCCGCTCGACGGCAGCGGCGAGGACGCCCTGGGCGAGGCGGGCGCGCACATGCTCGACGTCGGGCTGAGCTCGACGGCGCGGATCGCCGCTTTCTTCGGAATCGCTCCGGCGGAGGACTCCGAGAAGGCCCGGCCGGCGCCCCGGCGCCGCGACCCGGCCCGCTCCGACCGGTCTCGGCCGAAGGCGGCGAACGGCGTCCAGCAGGTGATCGAGGATGCCCTTCGCAAGGCCGGGCTGATGCCGTGAAATCCCCCGCGGGAGTCAGGCCAGGCGCTCGGCGAGCAGCTTCTGGAGCGGGCGCAGGTCGGTGCCCGGATTGGCCCTGAGGTGGAGCGGCTGGGGCTCGTCGCCGAGCCAGATCCGCACCGCCGACCGGCTCTCGGCGGCTTCGCCCTCCTGGATCGAGAAATGGCGGACCGAGCGGTAGGGATAGGAGCTGGTCTCGATCCTCGCCTCGAGCAGATGCTCGCGCTGGGCGATGAGGATCCGCCGGTCGGTGAACAGGATGACCCCGGTGGGCGCGACGAAGGCGGCGTGGACCGTCTCGCCGGCGACGAGGTGAGCGGTGAGCTCGGCCGGTTCGGCGGCGGGCGACTGGTCGACGTCGAGGATTCGCATCGCGATTAGATGGACGCGCCGGGGCGGCGCCGCAATCCCTCAGCGGCGGCGGAACAGCCGGAGGAGGAGGTGGGTGAGGCCCCAGGCCGCGGCGCCGGCGAGGGCGCTGACGGCGACGGCGAGGAGCGCGATGACGAGCTGCGCGGCGAGTGCCGGGCCCTGGGCGTCGGGCGACGAGCGAAGGAGCGCGACGGCGAGCGCCACCGGGCCGATGAGCAGCAAGGTCGCCAAGGCGGCCACGGCTCCGACGACGAGCGGGAGGCGCCGGACCATCCTAGCGGCCGGCCGCACGGCTGTTCCACCAACGCTCGCGGATCGCTTTGGCCGGCGGCGAGTCCGGATCGACATTGTGGACGATCGTCGACTGGCCGGCGCGGGTCAGCGAAAAGGCCCCGGAAACCTCGGCGGTGGCGTCGCCGATGAACAGATAGAGCCGGCCGGGCTCGAGCCGCGCCGCTTCCGTACCGGTCTCGGTCCCCTCGGGCGCCTTGCCGTAGACGAGGGGGAGGAGGGCCCGGCATTCGCCGGTGCCGGGGCCGGAGAAGCGCCAGGCCGGGCGGAGCCGGTCGTCGACCACGGCCGCCTCCTTCCAGCAGAAGCCCGAGCCGGAATCGGCGGAGACGAAGGCGAGCGAGTCGCCGATGAAGCCGGCGCGGACGACCATCCCGGGCGGCTGGCACGAGGCGAGCAGCGGCGCCAGAAGCAGGGAAGCGAGGCGGCGGAGCATCGCGACGGCTTATCGCGCCGGTCCGCGCCGCGCCAGAGCGCTCGCCGCCGACCCTAGGCGGCGCCCATGACCCGCGCCGCCTGGAGCGTGTCGGTATATTGCTGGAAGCGGACCGCCTTGCCGTCCGCGACCCGCCAGACGTGGGCGAGCTGGGCGTCCAGCGCCCGCCCGGTCGCCTTGCAGGCGCCGCGGTAGCGGCCGAGGACGACCACGGTGTCGCCGGCGTCGAGGAATTCCTCGGGGAGTGCGGCGAAACCGTCCCATTCGGACCCCAGGCGGGCGAACACCCCGCCGAGGATCGCCTCCGGCCCGCGATAGGGATTGCCGTCGGCATAAGGGAAATTCTCGGCCTCGTTCCAGACCATGTCCGGGCTCATCCGGCCGACCACCCCTTCTATGTCGCCGGCGGCGAAGGCGTCGTAAATGCCCCTTATCAGCTCGACATTGCGCTCCGACATCGTTTGTCCCCTGTCCGTCGCTACGATCTTCCGGCCGGGCGTCCGGCTCGCAAGGCCCTGAGCCGGGCGTCGCGCAGCCCGGTGAGGATCATGTCCCCGTCGGCGCCCACCCGAAACTCGCCATAGGCCGCGGCGGCATAAGCCTGCGCCTGGCCCTCCTCGAAGAAATAGGCGTCGGTCGCGAAAAGCGGCTCGCCGCCGCGGATCCGGTAGCGAAGGGCGATCTCGTCGCGAGCAAGCGGCCGGGCGTCGGCGAAGCGCCGGAAATGGCCCACCCCTTGCGAGTCGAGCGCGACGACCATCCGGCCGTCGGCCAGGCTCCTTCGCCTCTGCCAGGGAAATGCCTGGTCGGCGGCCTCGAAGTTCAGCCGCATATAATCGCCCTGCATCAGTGAGCGCGGGTCGACCGGGCTCAGCTTCAGGAGCACGATCCGGCCGTCGGTCAGCAGCCGCTCGCGCTGGTAGATGCCGAAATTGACGAAGGCCAGGAGGGCGAGCCCGGCGAGGATGGCGGCGGCCTTACGCATGACCGGTCTCCGGCTCGGCCGAGGGGCGGGAGAGCCGCCTCAACAGGACATGCGCGGCGAGCAGGGAGAGGCCGGTGAGCGCCAGGATGCCGGATTTCTCGAGCAGGGTGGCGTGCAGGCTGTAATAGAAATGGGCGACGAAGCCGAGCAGGCTCAAAATCCCGAGGGCGGCCAGGATCCGGTTTCCGGCGGCGAAGCCCAGCAGCAGGATCAGGAGCGCCGAGGCGAGGCCGGGCGCGGTCAGCGAGACCAAGGCGACGAGGATCGCGACGCCGAGGGCGAGGGTGGATATCCGGTTGCCACCGCCTTCGCGAAGGCTGAGGGCCGTCGCCGTCCAGACGAGGATCGCGGCGGTCACGCCTCGTCCGAGCAGCGGGCCGTAAAGGGCGAACCAGCCCGACGCCTCGCCGCGCAGGCCGAGCAGCCACCCGGCCCCGAACAGCCTGAACGTCTCGACCAGCAGAAGCGCCAGGACGAGCCCGTAGCCGACCGGACGCCACAGTCTTCCGCTCGCCGCCCACCGGCCCGGATCGAGCCAGACGAAGGCGAGGCCGGCCGAGAGCAGGGGCGCGGCGAGCCCGTGCAGCTCGAGCTGATTGACCCCGAGGGCCAGGGCGACGGCCGCCCCGCTCGTCGCCAGCACCCGGTGGAGGAAATTGGGGACGGCCAGAGCCAGCACGGCCTCGACCGCCGCGACCGCGAGATAGAGCGGCGGATCCTCCGGCTTCAGATATCCGGCGAGGCCGACGACTATGAGCATCTGGCCGACCAGGCTGACGACGAGGCCGAACTGCTCGGCGAAGTCGTTGCCGTCGAAGCTCCGGAACAGGAAGA
>DASQJV010000043.1:0-6463 GCA_035630855.1 Allosphingosinicella sp.
GTATCGTCGCCAACGCCGGGCCGCTCGACCTTGATGACCTCGGCGCCGAGATCGGCGAGCAATTGCGTGCACCACGGTCCGGCGAGCACCCGCGAGAGGTCGAGGACGCGGATTTCGGCGAGCGGCGGAGTCACGGCTTACGCCTGCTCCACGGCTTGCGGTCGGCGAGCACGGCATGCGCGGCATTGTGGCCCGGAGCGCCGGTGACGCCACCGCCCGGATGTGCGCCGGAGCCGCAGAGATAGAGGCCGGGAAGCGGCATGCGATAATCGGCCGCGCCGATCATCGGTCGCGCGCTGAACAGCTGATCGAGACTCATCTTGCCGTGGAAGATATCGCCGCCGATCAGGCCGAAACGGCGCTCGAGATCGAGCGGCGACAGCGCCAGGCGGCCGATCACCGAGGCCTTGAAGCCGGGGGCGTAGCGGTCGACATGGGCGATGATGTGGTCGGCGGCCTCGTCGGCCCGGGCCTCCCAGCCGCCTTCGACCGCGTAGGGGAAATGCTGGCAGAACAGGCTCGCGACATGCTGCCCCGCGGGAGCGAGGCTGTCGTCGAGGGTGGAGGGGATCAGCATCTCGACGATCGGCTCGCGCGCCCAGCCCTCGGTCCGGGCGCTGGTATAGGCGCGGTCCATGTAGCCGAGCGAGGGCGCGACGATGATCCCGGCGGTGAGATGGTCGCCGGGCTCGGGCAGGCTGGTGAAGCGGGGCAGTTCGGACAGAGCGACGTTCATCCGGAAGGTCGCGGATTCGGCGCCCCAGCCGGCCATGCGGCGCGAGATTTCGGGCGGGACCGCGCCTTGCGGGAGCAGGTTGCCGAACAGGAAGAGCGGGTTGACGTTGGCCGCCACCGCCTTCGCGCGCCAGGCCTTCCCGCCCGCGACGGCGCCGGCGGCCCGGCCGCGCTCGACGATGATCTCCTCGACCGGCAAGTCGAGCAGGATCTCGACCCCTTTCGCTTGCGCCGCCCTGGCCATCGCCTGGGTGATCGCGCCCATCCCGCCGATCGCATGGCCCCAGGCCCCGGCCACCCCCGCCGCCTCGCCGAACAGATGGTGGAGGAGGACGTAGGCGGAACCGGGATCGTAGGGGCTGGCGTAATTGCCGACGACCGCGTCGAAGCCGAACAGGGCCTGGACGATGTCGGTAGTGAAATAGCGGTTGAGGATGTCGGCCGCGGACTTGGTGAAGAAATCGAGCAGGTTGCGCTGCTCCTCCGCGGTCATGCCGCGCACCGAATTGCCGAGCTTCAGGGCGGCGAGGACGTCGGCGAGGCCGCCGCCGGCGTTGGGCGGGGCGCGCAATATCCAGTCACGGAGGATGGCGACGACCGAGCCGAGGGCGGCGGAATAGGAGTCGTAGCCCTCGGCGTCCTTGGCCGAATGGCGGGCGATCTCCCGGCGGGTGAGGCCGCCGCGGCCGGAAAGGAGATGGTCCGGGCCCAGGGTGGGCAGGAAATTGTCGATCTTCCGAAGCACGACCCTGAGGCCGTGCTCGTAGAGCCGCATGTCCTCGATCACCTTCGGGTTGAGCAGGCTGACCGTGTAGGCCGCGGTCGAGTTCCGGAAACCGGGGTGGAATTCCTCGGTCACCGCCGCCCCCCCGGCGACGTGGCGGCGCTCGAGGACGGTCACCTTCAGCCCCTTCGAGGCGAGGTAATAAGCGCAGACGAGGCCGTTATGGCCGGCGCCGATGATGAGGACGTCGGAGGTCATGGGCCCCCCTAGCAATCCTCCCCGAGCTTGTCTCGGGGAGGGGGGGCGCGCGAAGCGCGGTGGAGGGGTTCTTTCAAGGCCTAAGAAGAACCCCTCCACCGGGCTTCGTTTGGTCCCCCTCCCCGGCAAATGCCGGGGAGGATTTCATCGGGCCAGCTGATCCAGCGGCAGGGCCAGGCTCGCCTTGAGGCGGCGCTTGACGAAGCTGGTCTCGTAGCGGCGGACGGCGCGCTGGCCGGCGAGCATGTCGTCGGCGAACAGGTTGAACGCTTCCATGTCGGCGACGACGACGAGCAAAAGGATGTCGAACGCGCCCGAAATCTCCAGGCAGAACTGGACGTTCTCGCTGGCGACGAGGAGGCGCTTGAAGCTCGCCACCTCGCTCAAGGCGTGGCGCTCGAGCTGGACGTGGATCACGGCCGAGAGGGGATGGCCGACCGCCGGCTCGGCGACGATGGCGACGTCGCCGGCGATCGCCCGCGACGCCCTGAGCTGGCGAAGCCGGCGCGCCACCGCGGAAGGCGACAGGCCGATTCTTTCGGCCAGAGTCTCGGCGGTGAGCTGGTTGTCGGACTGCAGGCAGGCGAGGAGCTTGAGGTCGAGCGGGTCGAGCTTTTTGTCCATTCAGGCGCTCCGTCCGGGATTTGCGCCATAAAAGGGCGACTTCGGCCGCATGTTTGCCTGAAATTGCCGCCGGACCAAGCGATAACATTCGCAAGGGATGTCGGCTTTCACCGTGGGAGGAAGATCATGAAGAGAAACAGCGGGATAGGACTGATCGTCGCCGGCCTGGCGCTGTCGCCGGTCATGGCCGCCGCCCAGCCGCCGGCGGCTCCGGTCGCGGTCGCTCCGGCCGACGGGCGAGCGGTCGTCGCCGAGCTGAGGCGGCTGCTCGCCGCCAAATATGTCCTGCCGGAGGTCCGGCCGAAGCTCGACTCGGCGCTCGCCAAGGGGCTGGCGGAGGGCCGCTACGACGTCTCGGATCCGGCCGTGCTTCTCGACCGGGTCAATGCCGATCTCGCCGCCGTCGCCCACGACAAGCATCTAAGCCTCGAATATAGTCCCCGCCAGTCGGCCGAGCTCGCCGCCGCGATCGCCGCCGACCCGCCCGGCCAGGCGGACGAGGACGACCAGCCCTCGCCGGAGCAGATCCGCCAGGCCCAGCGGCGCAACCACGGCTTCACCGAGATGAAGGTGCTGCCCGGCAACGTCCGCTACGTGAACATGCAGGGCTTCGTCTGGGTCGGCCCGAAGAGCGCCGAGGCCTATGACAATGTCATGCGCTTCCTGAAGGAAGGCGACGCAATCATCATCGACCTGCGTCAGAACGGCGGCGGAAGCCCCGAGTCGGTGCAATATCTGGTCAGCCATTTCATGGAGCCGGACCGGCCGCTGATGACCTTCCACATGGGCGGCGACAAGGTCGACCGGACCGCGACCCTCGCCAGCCTTCCGGCGGGCCGGATGGTCGGCAAGCCGCTCTACGTCCTGACCAGCGGCCGGACCGCGAGCGCCGCCGAGGAGTTCAGCGGCCATATCGCCGGCTACAGGCTGGGCGAGCTGATCGGCGCGACGACGGCCGGAGCGGGCTTCCGAAACCAGTTCTTCCCGCTCCCGGGCGGCTATCTGGCCAGCGTCTCGGTCGGACGGGCGGTTCTCGCTTCGACCGGCAAGGATTGGGAAGGGGTCGGAATCCCCCCGGCCACCGCCACCGATCCGGAGAAGGCGCTGCTGGTCGGCCAGGTCCATGCCCTCCGCCGCCTCGCCTCGGCCGCTTCGCCTCGGGAGAAGGCGAATTACGAGGCGACCGCCGCCCTGCTCGCGGCCCAGGTCGACCCCGTCGCCACAGCCTTGCCGCTCGCGGCCTATGCCGGCAGCTTCGGCGAGCGCAAGGTGTGGGTCGAGGACGGCCGGCTCGCCTTCCAGCGCGCGGGCGGGCCGAAGCTCGCCCTGGTCCCGATCGGGCCGAACCTCTTCGCCTTCGAGAACGACGCGATGACGAGGGTCGAGTATAAGGTGGCTGGCGCTGCCGCCACCGGCTTCGCCCTGCTTCGCCCGGACGGGAGCAAGGTGGAGGCGGCGAGGACTCCCTGATCAAATCCTCCCCGGCATTTGCTGGGGAGGGGGACCAGGCGAAGCCTGGTGGAGGGGTTCTTTCCAGCTTCCGAAGAACCCCTCCACCGCGCTTTCGCGCGGTCCCCCTCCCCCGGAAATCCGGGGAAGGAATTAAGGATCCGGCCTCTCCCCGAGCGTCTTGCAGAGCCAGGCGTTCACCGCGAAGCGGTAATCCTCGAAGCCGCAATCCGGGCAGCTCACCCGGCGGACCTCGTGGCGGACCCAGGAGGGGAAGACGAGGAGGCTGTTGCGAAGCGGCTCGAACTCGACGAAATCGCCCGAGGCGTCGTGGTCGCCGAGCCGGTAGAGGCGCAGGCTGCCGCCCGAGAAACGCCTCGGCTCGCGATGGAAATAATAAACGGCGCTGACCAGCCGGTCCTGGGTGCCGGTCTTGTCGCCGCCGAGCGGCTTTCGGCCCCGGCCGACGGGGATGTCGCTGTGATGGGCGAAGAAGGCGCCGTCGCCATGGGCGGCGATCTCCAGCTCGAAATGCTCGATCTCGAACGGCCGGGTGCCGGTGCGCCGGAAGATGTCGGGAAGAAGCTCGGTCAGCCGCCGCTCGAGCACCGCCCGATACGGCCCGAGGTCGTTGAGGCGCTCGGCGATCCGGCGCTTGGGATCGATGACGTGGCCGGAGAGCCGGGCGGGCTCGAACCGCTCGCGATTGGCGATCGCCCATTCCAGCAGGCCCTCATGCTCGGCCGGGTCGAGGAAATCGCGATATTGGTGGCAGGGCGGCAGCGGCCGCGGGGGCAGGGTCGCCATGGCTCAGCCGTTCGGCCTGGCCTTCGGGAAGCCGCCCCAGGCCCGGTCGTAATCGGGCTGGAGCCCGCCCTCCGCCGACATGGCGAAGCCGGTCGGCCGGAACGGCCAGCAGCTCTCGACCATGAACGCCAGAGTGTCCTCGATCCTGTGGGGCCTGAGCTCGGCCTCGGAAGCCGCCGTCCAGCTCGCCACGTCCGGGCCGTGCCCGGACATCAGGTTGTGAAGGCTGAGGCCGCCGGGGGCGAAGCCCTCCGCCTTGGCGTCATAGGCGCCCCTGATCAGCCCCATGCACTCGCTCATCGCGTTGCGGTGGAACCAGGGCGGGCGGAACGTGTCCTCGGCGACCGTCCAGCGCGGCGGGAAGATGACGAAGTCGGCATTGGCCCGGCCGGGAGTCTCGGAAGGGCTGGTCAGGACGGTGAAGATGCTCGGGTCGGGGTGGTCGAAGCTCACCGTCCCGATCGTGTTGAAGCGGGCGAGATCGTATTTCCAGGGGGCGAGATTGCCGTGCCAGGCGACGACGTCGAGCGGGCTGTGGTCGAGAGTCGTCGTCCACAGCCGGCCGAGATATTTCTGGACCAGCTCGACCTCGCCCTCGGCATCTTCATAGGCGGCGACCGGAGCGAGGAAGTCGCGCGGGTTGGCGAGGCCGTTGGAGCCGATCGGCCCGAGCTCGGGAAGCCGGAACAGGGCGCCGTGATTCTCGGCGACATAGCCTCGGGCCGTTCGGTCCGGCAGGGTCGCCCGAAAGCGGACTCCGCGAGGCACCAGCGCGACCTCGCCCGGGGCGACGTCGATCCGGCCCATTTCGGTGTGGAGGGTCAGCCGGCCCTGCTCGGGGATGAATAGCAACTCGCCGTCGGCGTCGAAGAAGAACCGCTCCATGTCGCGGGTCGCGCGGTAGATGTGGACGGCGACTCCCGACAGCGCCTCGGCGCCGCCATTGGCCATCATCGTCGCCATGCCGTCGATCAGGTCGGCGCCTTCGCCGTCGAGCGGCAGAGGGTCCCAGCGCAGTCGGTTGGGCGGCAGTGGGTCGTGGAGCAAGTCGGCGGTGAAGAGCGGGGCGCCTTCGTAGGGCCGATAGGGCGGGTGCTCCGCGCTGGGGCGAAGGCGGTACAGCCAGGAGCGGCGGTTCTCCGCGCGCGGCGCGGTGAAGGCGGTTCCGGAAAGCTGCTCGGCATAGAGGCCGAAGGCCGGCTTCTGGGGGGAGTTGCGCCCCTCGGGCAGGGCCCCGGGCACCGCCTCGGTGGCGAAATGGTTGCCGAAGCCGGACATGTAGGCGGGGTCGGTCATCGTCCTTCCAGTAGCGAAGGCGCCAACAATGTCACCTCTTCAGGTAGGCAGCTCCGCAATCTCCCAACTGACGGCACTTGCGAGGTCGCACAATGGATCTTCGCCCGCAGGTGGATAGAGTGCACGCTCGGGGACCTTTGGAAACGCCTCGCTCTTGTACCAGAATCGAGCAGGGTCGAAGCGGAACTTCGCTATAAGGCGACGTCCGAAATCGACCTCATAGCTTTCATAGAGCTGCTTCTGATCCGTGCCCGAAAGGTCGGGATACTCGCCGAGCAGATAGCCTTCCTGGATGTGGGGGCGAACCGCGGAAGGCGGACACACGCTCGCCAGTCTCACGATCTGGAGGCCTGCTTCGGCGCTCGCGGTCACGGCACCGCTGATATGCGGCACCCCCAGGACAAAGATGAAAGCTTCCTCCGCCTCGATGCTGCTGGCGAACGAGGCCGCGATCCTGAGGGAATGAGTGACGTCGAGAAGAGGCGTGGCGCACACTTCATAATGCTGCAAAATCGACCAGCGCAAAATCTGCTGCCTTTTGAGGCGGTCAAGCCCAGGAAGCTTTCTCTT
>DASQJV010000044.1:0-3355 GCA_035630855.1 Allosphingosinicella sp.
ATGATGTCCGCGCGCTGCTCGTAGATCACCTTGCGCTGGTCGTTCATGACGTCGTCATATTCGACGACCTGCTTGCGGATGTCGTAGTTGCGCGCCTCGACCTTCTTCTGGGCGGTCTCGATCGCCTTGGAGATCCAGGGACTGACGATCGCCTCGCCGTCCTCCAGATTCTTGTTCATCAGCCGGGCGAACATGGTCTGCGGACCGAAGATCCGGAGCAGGTCGTCATCGAGGCTGAGGTAGAAGCGCGACAGGCCGGGATCGCCCTGGCGGCCCGAGCGGCCGCGAAGCTGGTTGTCGATGCGCCGGCTCTCGTGGCGCTCGGTGCCGAGCACGAACAGGCCCCCGGCAGCGATCACCCGGGCCTTCTCCTCCTCGACCTCGCGCCGGATCCGCTCGATCGCCTCATCCTTCGCGGGGCCGTCCTCCAAGTCGCCGAGCTCGTCGCCGACCCGGAACTCGACGTTTCCGCCGAGCTGGATGTCGGTGCCGCGGCCGGCCATGTTGGTCGCGATCGTCACCCGCCCGAGCCGCCCGGCCTGGGCGACGATATGGGCCTCCTGCTCGTGGAAGCGGGCGTTGAGGACCGAATGCACGACTCCCTCCTTCTGGAGGAACTCGCCGAGCAGCTCCGACTTCTCGATCGAGACGGTTCCGACCAGCACCGGCTGGCCGCTATCCTGCTTCTCCTTGATCGACTTGGCGATGGCGGCGAACTTGTCGTTCTGGTTCTTGTAGAATTCGTCATCCTCGTCGACCCGCCGGACCGGCAGGTTGGTCGGGATGGTGACGACGTTCATCTTGTAGATGTCCCAGAACTCGGCCGCCTCGGTGGCCGCGGTCCCGGTCATGCCGCCGAGCGTGGGGTAAAGGCGGAAATAATTCTGGAAGGTGATCGAGGCCATGGTCTGGTTCTCGGGCTCGATATCGACCCCTTCCTTGGCCTCGACCGCCTGGTGGAGGCCGTCCGACCAGCGCCGGCCTTCCATCATCCGGCCGGTGAACTCGTCGATGATGACGACCTTGCCGTCCTTCACGATGTAGTCGATGTCCCGCTTGAACATGACGTTGGCGCGAAGCGACTGGTTGAGATGGTGGACGACCAGCGTGTTCTCGAAATCGTAGAGGTTGGAGCCGTGGAGGAGCCCGGCATCCTCGAGCAGCCGCTCCATCTTCTCGGTGCCGTCCTCGGTGAGGACGACCGAGCGCTGCTTCTCGTCCAGCTCGTAATCGGCCGGCTCGAGCCCCTTCACGATCGCGTCGACGCTCATGTAGAGCTCGGACTTGTCGTCGGTCGGGCCGGAGATGATCAGCGGAGTCCTGGCTTCGTCGATCAGGATCGAATCAACCTCGTCGACAATCGCGAAATTGAAGGGGCGCTGGACCAGCGCCTCGCGCTCATATTTCATGTTATCGCGAAGATAGTCGAAACCGAACTCGTTGTTGGTGCCGTAGGTGATGTCCGAGCCGTAGGCCTGGCGCCGCTGATAGTCGGTGAGGTTGGGGACGATGACTCCGACGGTCATGCCGAGGAAGCGGTAGATCTGGCCCATCCAGTCGGCGTCGCGGCGGGCGAGATAGTCGTTGACGGTGACGACGTGGACGCCCTTCCCTTCCAGGGCGTTCAGATAGACCGCCAGGGTGGCGACGAGGGTCTTGCCCTCGCCGGTGCGCATCTCGGCGATCTCGCCGCGATGGAGGACGATTCCGCCGATCATCTGGACGTCGTAATGGCGCTGGCCGAGAGTCCTCCTGGCGGCCTCGCGGACGGTGGCGAAGGCCTCGGGAAGGAGGGCGTCGAGCTCCTCCCCCTCGGCGAGCCGGCGGCGGAACAGGATCGTCTGGTTGGCGAGCTCGTCGTCCGACATCGCGGCGACGGTCGGCTCGAACCCGTTGACCTTGTCGACGATCTTGCCGAGCGAGCGGACGTAGCGGTCGTTAGACGACCCGAAAATGGCTTTGGCGACTCCGCCGAACATATCGAAATCCTGTCATGTCTGAGTAAGGCTTGTGCGCCATGGGCGCGCCGCGCCGCGAGGCGCCTGTCGGAAAACGGCCCGCGCGGACGCGGGGTCCCAGGCTCGCTATTCGAGCCTGCGCTCGTCGACGGGGGCGGCCTGGGCCGCCAACGGAGCGGCGGCGGGGAGCTCGGGCGCCGGATCGGCGGCGAGGCTTCGGCGGGCGGGCGGGACCGGCCTCACGACCTGAGTCGCGGCGTCCGCGGTGCGGACCGCGAGCTCGACGGCGGCGCTCGCGGCGACGGCCGTCCGCTCCACCTGGCGCGCTTCGACGGCCCGGTCGCCCGAGATCAGGCCGCTGAGGCCCGCAAGCATCGCCGAAAGGAAGAGAAGCAGTTGCAACAGCCGTTCCACGCCTGGCGCTCACCCGCGAGCGCCCTTAAGGATTGCGACATAGTGACTGAGGCGGTCCCAGTCCATGGGTCGGCCGAGCTATTGACGCTTCGAAGCGGAAACGCCTAGCGGCGGCGCATGACCGAGCGTTTTCAGGGCGGCTGCGCCTGCGGAGCGGTCCGCTACGCGCTGGCGAGCGAGCCTTTCGACTGCGGCTGGTGCCATTGCCGGACCTGTCGGCTCACCTCCGGAAGCCCCGCCATGGTCTTCGCCAGCGTCCCGGCGGGCGACCTCGTCTGGACGAAGGGCGCCGACAAGGTGAGGTCGTTCGCCTCGTCGAGCTTCGGCCACCGGAGCTATTGCGGAGAATGCGGCACCCCCTTCCTGATGGAGGTCGACCACCAGCCCGAGACGGTCGACTTCAGCGTCGCCACACTCGACGATCCGGGCCGGATCAGCCCCGGCTTCCACATCTTCTGGAGCAGCCGGCTGCCCTGGTTCGAGCCGAAGGACGACCTGCCGAGGCACGCGAAGTTCCGGCCCGACACCCGCGGCCTGGAGGGGACTGAGCCGCCTGAATGAATTCCTCCCCTGCCCTTGCAGGGGAGGAAAGAAGGCCGACTCAGCTGACGCCTTCGCCGCTGCCGCTATTCTGCTTCTGGTAATCCAGCCCGTTCAGGACCTGCTCGAGCCAGCCCTGAAGCTGGGTCTTGGGAGCGGCGCCGACCTTGGTGGCGGCGACCTTGCCGTCGTTGAACAGGATCATGGTCGGGATCCCGCGGACTCCGTACTTGACCGGGGCGGTGGGGTTCTCGTCGATGTTGAGCTTCACCACCGTGACCCGCTCGGCCATCTCCCGGCCGATCTCCTCGAGCGCCGGAGCGATCATCCGGCAGGGACCGCACCATTCCGCCCAGAAATCGACGAGGACGGGCTTGTCGGAGGCGAGGACCTCCTGCTGGAAACTGTCGTCGCTGACGGACTGGGTCATGGGAATCTCCTGA
>DASQJV010000045.1:0-2008 GCA_035630855.1 Allosphingosinicella sp.
CATTTCATCTTCCATTCGGCTTATTGCTGCTCGACCGTCCTCGCCCGGGCGGTCGACATCGAAGGCGTGTCGATGGGCCTCAAGGAGCCGCTGATCCTCAACGACATGGTCGGCTGGAGACGGCGCGGAGCGGAGCCCGGCGCGCTCGCCGGAGCGCTCGACGATGTCCTGACCCTGCTCGCCCGGCCCTTCTCGCCCGGCGAGGCGGTGGTGGTGAAGCCCTCCAACGTGCTCAACGCCATCGCTCCGGCCCTGCTCGGGGCGCGGCCGCAAGCCCGGGCCATCCTCCTCTACGCGCCTCTGCCCGACTTCCTCCGCTCAATCGCCCGCAAGGGCCTTTGGGGACGTCGCTGGGTGCGTGAGCTGTTCATCGGCCAGCTTCGCGACGGGATCGTCGATCTCGGCCTCGGCGAGCAGCATTATCTCGACCTCACCGACCTGCAGGTCGCCGCGGCCGGCTGGCTTGCCCAGCAGGAAATCTTCAACCGGCTGATCGCCCGGTTCGGTCCGGAGCGGGTTCGGGCGCTCGACAGCGCCGCCCTGATGGCCCGGCCCGGCGAGGCGATGGCGGCGCTTTCCGCCCTGTTCGGACTCGGTCTCGACGACGCCGCGATCGAGGCAGTCCTCGCCGGACCGGCCTTCACCAGCCATTCCAAGTCGAACGCCGGCTTCAGCGCCGCCGACCGCGCCGCCGAGCAGCGGGATGCCGCGCAGACCCATGCCGACGAGATCGAGAAGGTCGCGATCTGGGGCGAGGCCGTCGCCGCCGCCGCCGGGGTCGCGCTCCGGCCCGACGCGCCCCTGATCCCTTGATCCCGGGCCGCTTCTGGAACAAGGACGGAGACGTGATGAAGATCCTGATCGGCCTTGTCGCGGTGCTGCTGATTGCCTGGATCTCGCACGGCCCGCTCGGCAGCGGCCTGCGCCTGATCGACGGCCTCGAAGCGCAGGCCCGGGCGCAGGTGGCCTCCGCCGAGGTGCCGGGAATCCGTGTCGCCCTGTCGCGCGATCCGCTCGCCCGGGTGGCGATCCTGAGCGGCCCGGCCAACGACCTCCAGCGCGAGGGTCTCGGAAGCCAGAAGGGGATCAGCGACCTCGTCCGCGACGTCGAGGGCCTCGGCTCGGTGCGCTGGGCCGACGAGCCGGGATCGGACCGCCGGATCGTGCCGCTGCTCGCCGAGACCCTCCTCCTCGCCGCTCTCTTTTATCTGCTCGGCCTCGGCCTGGGCTGGTTCTTCTGGGGCCGGCCGAGGCGCGAAGGCTTCGCCTGACCCAGGAAGGATTGACCGGACCATGTGGAACGTCGCCGAGAACAACCTCATCCTCATCGTCGTCGCTCTGGTCGTCGGCCTCGCCATCGCCCTGTGGCTCTTCCGCGGGCGGTCGGCGGCGTCGGACGGGCCGGAGGGCAATGCCCTTCACGACGAATTCTCCGCCGCCACCCGCGACGTCGCCGGCGAGATATTGGGAGTCGACGCCCATCCGACGATCCCGGGGCCGAGCGGGCCTCCCGACGATCTGCAGCGGCTCAAGGGCGTCGGCCCCAAGCTCGCGGCTCAGCTCAACGAGTTCGGAATCACCCGCTTCGACCAGCTCGCCGGGCTCACCGAGAACGAGGTGGCCCTGCTCGACAAGCGCATGGGCGCCTTCGAGGGCCGGATCGCCCGCGACCGGCTGGTCGAGCAGGCCTGCTACCTCGAACGGGGCGACACCGACGGCTTCGAGGCGAAGTTCGGAAAGCTGGGGAGCTGACCCTAGTTCCTCCCCCGGATTTCCGGGGGAGGGGGACCAGGCGAAGCATGGTGGAGGGGCCTTGCTGGGATTGAAGAACCCCTCCACCGCGCTATCGCGCGGTCCCCCTCCCCGAGAAATCTCGGGGAGGAATTCAGCCCCCCCGCCGCTTCCTCACCACCTCGCTGGCGAGCAGCTTGTCGATCTTGAAGCCGTCCATGTCGACGATCTCGAACTGCCAGCCGCCGAAGGCGAAGCGCTCCCCGACCTCGGGGAT
>DASQJV010000046.1:0-4259 GCA_035630855.1 Allosphingosinicella sp.
GGCGGATTCTTGGTGAATTTCGCCAGTTGCTCAGCGACCTTCATCCCCTCGGCCGCCACTTCCTCGGCGCTCGGCGGCGCCTCCGTGGGCGTCGGGGACGTCCCCGTCGGCGCGGTGGTGGGAGTCGCGCCGGGAGTGCCAGCCGACGTGGCCGCTTTGTCGAGTTCGGTCGTGAACGTCCCCACCCCGCCCGTCTTCTGCACCGGGGGAGCGTTGCTGCTGGCGATGTCCTCGAGCTGCTGCTTGTTATACTTGTCGAGAAGGGTTTTCAGAGCGTCGATCTCGCCCGCGGTGAGCTTGTCGTCGGGATCGGGCGGGTTCTTGATAAGCCCCAGATGAGCGAGTGCCGCGAGCAACGCCTCGACATGGTCGGGATCGTACTCCTTCAGCATCTCGGCCAGCTTGCGCTGGTTCGGGTCGAGGTTGTTGTAGGTGTTCGCCGGGTCGTCGTCGCAGCTGACATCGTCGGGCTTGCTGTCCATGTCCGACAGGTCGATCTCGCCCATCAGCGGCTTAGCCTCGTCCGGCAGCAGCTCGCGAACGCGGTCCGCGATGCCCTTCGCGATCAGTCCCGGCAGGGCGCGCACCGGCCCGAGCACCTTCACCATCGGATAGGCGACTTCGCGCTGGAACCAGCACGACATCACGATCGAGGCGATGATGGCTTCCGCGACGACCGTGCCGACGAGACCGAGGAGGCAGCCCAGCGCCGGCGGCGCCAGGCACTGCGCAACCCGATAGGCCCATTTGACGATGTTCACGAGCGTGCCGATGTCTTTCATCGTCGCCGCGATCGATTCGAGCTCGCGGATCTTGCCCTCGAACGCCTCGAGCTGAGTCTTGAACTTGTCTTCGATGGTCTGGGTGACGAACGCCTCGAAATCCTGGCGCGCCTTCTCGATCTTCTTCAGCTGCGCCTCGATCTGCTCGACCTCCTCGCCGAAGAAGGTTCCGAGCAGGACGGTCGCGCCTTTCTGGACGGCGGTCACCAGGCGGTTCGCGACATCGCGGATGAGGACTCCGAGCAGGGAGCCGGCGATCGTCCGGATCGCCTTGAGGACGGCGCCCTTGATACCGCCGGTGCCCTGGTTCGCCGCGCCCATTCGGGCTCGTGCCGCCTGGACCTTCTGTTCGATCTTCTCCTTGACGCTGTCATAGGCCTTGACGACCTTGACGTAGGCGCCGCCGAAGAAGTCGCGCAGCCGGCCGTATTTGTCGCCATGGTCGATCCAATGCTGGACGACGTCCAGCTCGCGAGTCCGTTCGGCCGTGTCGGCCGGCGCCGCCGACATCGGGGACTTGGAGCGGGCGGCGATCTGGCGCATCGCCTCGTCGCGCATCCGCTCCCCGGCCTCGGCGGTCGGAGTCTGAAGCGCCGCCTTGCCCTCGCCGCCGGTGGCCGCCTTCGCCTTCGTCTGCCAGGGCGTGTAGTGGGTCGACTTCCAGGTGGCGTAGGTAAAATTGTCCTTGGCCTCGAGCCTGTCACGTTTCAGGGCGAGCCGCTTCGGGCCGGCGGGGCGCCTCAGTGCCGCCACGCTTTTCGTTTCGGGCTCTTCCTTGAGCGTATTCTTGACTGGGGTAAGGCCGGCTTTTGCGGAGCCGATCGTGCCCGCGGTACGGGCCGCGGCGCCGCCCGATACGGCGCCGGCCTTGCTGACGGGTATCCATTCGTAGGTGAGGAAGCCGTCGCTATGCTCCTCGACATGGGCGACGCAGGGGTCTGAGATGCTGGTGGGAACTCCGTTCACGAACAGGGTCGCGTCGGTGATCAGACGCTTCGAATGCCTCTTGTCGGCGAGATAGTCGGGGATATTGATCTCGCCCGACTTGGTCTTGCGGACGTCGACGTTCCAGGTCGTGCCGGCCGGGTGGATCAGACCCGGCTTGCTCGCGGCGAAGGCGTTCACCTCCTTGGCGAGATCTTTCACCTTGTCGACGTAGCGGCCGATCTGCGGGCCGCCGAGCAGCACCTCCGCCTCCCAGCGCGGCTTGAGGTCGGCGATTCGGATGAGGCCGGGGCCCTTGTCCATCTTGCAGATGCCGAGCGTCGGGGTCAGCCCCGCCTTCTTGCACGCCCTGGCGCCCTCGATGCCGCTGTTGGCGACCGGCGCCGCATTGTTGTAATGCTGGGCTTCGGTGACTTTCTTGCCTTCCTTCAGGGTGCGCGACGAAAGCGCGCGGAAGGCCGGAACGCCGCCGATGAACTTGACTCCGTAGAAGATGCCGTCGGTGGTGAGCATGAGGTCGGCGCGGCCGGTCCCACCGCTCATCGCGCCCTCCGTGACCGGAGCCTCCGTATAGAGGCCGTCATTGCCCTTCGCCTTGCCGAGCCTCGGCAAGAGATAATTGTGGGACCGGGTGCCGGGATCCGGCTCCGTCGGGATCGGGGGAAGGGCATAATAGAAATGCCGGCTTGCCTGGAGGCGGGGCTCCTCGGCCGACTTTCCGGCTTCCCGCGCCCGCGGCGACTGCTGGACGACGTGAGTGAGCTCGTGCGCGATCAGGTGCGAGTCGGCCAGGCTCTCACCTTCGCCGAGCCAGACGTCGGCACCGAAGGTGAAGGCACGCGCGTCGAGCGCGTCGGCGAGCCGCGCCGCGGCCGGCCCCTGGTGGATCCGGACGTGGTGGAGTGCGCTGCCGAGGCGGCGCTCATGGGGTGCGCGCAAATTGGCGGGCAGGGGGGTGCCGCCGCTTGGCCGAAGAATCCCCGAGGCGAGGCTGGCCGGCAGCTCGGCGGCGCCATCGCTGGGAGCGGCGCCTCCTGGAGGGGGGGCATCGCCTGCGCCGCCCGAGCCGGAATCGGCGGCAACCGTCTCGGCCGCCGTCTCGTTGGGATTGTCGGGGCTGTCCATCGGCAGCCGCACGGTCGGCTCGGCGGCGGGGGCGGAATCCAGCGCCTTGCGTCTAAGCTTGGGTTCGGCGCCCTGCTGGAAGACGTGGGTGAGCTCGTGCGCGAGCAGCCTCCGGCCGGCGCTCGAGGCGGGGTCGTACTGACCCGCGCCGAAATATATGTCGCGGCCGGTGGTGAAGGCGCGGGCGTTGATTCCGCTCGCCATCGCCGCGGCGGAGGCGCCGTCGTGAACCCGGACGTGGCTCAGGTCGCGCTGGAACCGGGGCTCGAAGAAGGCGCGCGCCGCGGCCGGAAGCGCCGCTCCGCCGGGCTGCGATCCGAGGGCCGCGGCCAGCCCCGAGGGAGGCGCGGGCCCGGCGCCGGCCGTCGCCTTGCGCTGGGCGACCAGCTCGTCTTCCTGTTCCGGCCCCATCGGGTCGCGCTGGACCATCCGGGCGACCGGGGTGCCGACCATGTCGTCCTCGTCCGGCGCCGCGGCTTCGCGCTGGATGACCGGGCTGACCGGGACCGGCGCCGCCGCGGGCCCGGGCATTCGCATCACCCGCTCGGCGACGGCGTCCGCTTCCTGCTCGTAGGGATCGTCGGGCGCGCTGATCTCGAGCTTGGGCTGGAGCAAAGGAAGGCCGAGCTTCTCCTGCGTGTCGCAGCCGGAGCATTTGCCGGAGGCGCCGGCCGACCCGCCGCAGGCGCAGGCCCGCTGAAGCACCTTCGGAGCCGGCACCGGGTTCGCCGTCTGCGCCGGGCTTTGCGAGAGCAGGCCGGCGTTCATGACGCCTTCTCCCAGGCAGGCGCCTCGATCCACCATTTGTCGCCCTGCGTCCGCTGGGCCGGGATTGGGCCGTCGTCGGCCGGAGACGTGGATTCGCGGCGGCGGAGCACGCCGCGGACCGTCATCCGGCGGCTTCGCAGTTCCGCCGGCCAGTAGTCGAGGCCCTCCAGGAAGACGGGCCGGTCGCCTTCGAGGAGCAAGGCGGCGCCGATCTTGTAGTCGACCGCTTCGCCAGTCAGCGACACTTCCGACCCCAGCGCCTCGATCAGCCTATCTGTCCGGTCCGCCATCGCGCCGCTACCTTTTGACCGCCACGGCGACGCAGAAGACCTGTCGATTGAAGTCCCTCAGCGGCCGCGAATAATGTTCGAGCGTGCTTTCATAGGCGTACATCGGGCCGTCGCAGTCGGGATTGGCCAGGGTCTTCTGGTCGCAATGGTTGGCGTGCCACCACATCCCGGTCTTTTCGTCGTACAGCCCATAGTCGAAATTGACGTTGTTCTCGCCCGGCCGACGGGCGTCATAGTCGTAGTTGGAAAGGTCGACCTTGCCCTCCTTGTCCTTGGCCGGCGCCTTCTCGCGCCAGAAGCGCTTGGAGAAGAGGATCACCTTATGGTCGGGCTGGTTGGCGGCGACGAA
>DASQJV010000047.1:0-2434 GCA_035630855.1 Allosphingosinicella sp.
GAGCGTACCGGCGGCCCCGAGGGGCTTCGCTTGCTCGGTGAGGCCGTCACGGCCTATCGCGATGCACTGACTGTCAACACGCGTACCGACATGGCCGCCGACTGGGCAATGACGCAGGGAAATATCGGCCTGGCCCTCGAGTTGATGGCCGAAGCCGATCCGGATCGAAGGCACGCGCATCTCCTCGAGGCCGAGACGGCATTGGTCGAGGCGTTGAGCGTCTTCACCCCCGAGCACATGGCCTATTATTACGCCAAGGCGACAGACTCGCTTGCCCGCGTCCGCGCAAAGCTCGCCGCGCTCGAAAGTTGAGGCTTCAAAGCGCCTCGCCACCTTGCCTTCCGCCCCTCGCGAACCCATCTCCCGCCTGCCGCGTTGACCCGCCGCGCCCGCTCCGTTAACCACAGAACACACCCGGAACAATCACAGCCATGCTGACTCACCTCTCCGTCCGCGGCGCGCGCGAGCACAATCTCAAGAATGTCGACGTCGACATCCCGCGCGAGACGCTGACGGTGATCACCGGGCTCTCGGGCTCGGGTAAATCCTCGCTCGCCTTCGACACCATCTATGCCGAGGGGCAGCGGCGCTACGTCGAGTCGCTCAGCGCCTATGCGCGCCAGTTCCTCGAGATGATGCAGAAGCCCGACGTCGACCATATCGAGGGCCTCTCCCCCGCCATCTCGATCGAGCAGAAGACGACGTCGCGCAACCCGCGCTCCACCGTCGCCACCGTCACCGAGATCTACGATTACATGCGCCTGCTCTGGGCCCGGGTCGGAATCCCCTACAGCCCCGCCACCGGCCTGCCCATCGCCGCCCAGACGGTCAGCCAGATGGTCGACCGGGTCATGGCCCTCCCCGAGGGCACCCGCCTCTACCTCCTCGCCCCCGTCGTCCGCGGCCGCAAGGGCGAGTATCGCAAGGAGCTGGCCGAGTGGCAGAAGGCCGGCTTCACCCGGGTGAGGATCGACGGCCAGTTCCACGACATCGAGGACGCTCCGGCGCTCGACAAGAAGTACAAGCACGACATCGAGGTGGTCGTCGACCGGCTGGTCGTGCGCGAGGGGATCGAGACGCGGCTCGCGGACTCGCTGGAGCAGGCGCTGAAGCTGGCCGAGGGGCTGGTCTACCTGGATCCGGCCGATCCTCCGAGTGGACAGGCGGACACTGGAAACTCCGTTCGCCCTGAGCCTGTCGAAGGGCCTTCCTTCTCTTCCGCGGAGTCCGAACAGGAAAGGGCTTCGACAAGCTCAGCCCGAACGGATGAGGGGGGTTCGGCCCGCCAGGTGCTCTCCGACAACGCCCCTCCCGGCCGCATCGTCTTCAGCGAAAAATTCGCCTGCCCCGTGTCCGGCTTCACCATCGCCGAGATCGAGCCGCGGCTGTTCAGCTTCAACGCCCCGCAGGGCGCCTGCCCGGCCTGCGACGGCCTCGGCGAGAAACTGCTGTTCGACCCGGAGCTGGTCGTCCCCAACGAGAATCTCTCGATCAAGCGCGGCGCCGTCGTGCCCTGGGCCAAGTCCAACCCGCCCAGCCCTTATTACATGCAGGTGCTGGGCTCCCTCGCCCGCGAGTTCGGCTTCAGCCTCGAGACTCCGTGGAACGACCTCCCCGAGGACGTCCGCCGCATGATCCTGTTCGGCACCGAGGGCCGCCCCGTCACCTTGCGCTTCATCGACGGCAAAAGAAGCTACGACGTCCGCAAGCCGTTCGAGGGCGCGATCGGCAATTTGAACCGCCGCATGCTCCAGACCGAGAGCGCCTGGATGCGCGAGGAGCTCGCCAAATATCAGAGCGCCGCCCCCTGCGAGACCTGCCACGGCGCCCGCCTCCGCCCCGAGCCGCTCGCGGTCAAGATCGCCGGCGAGGACATAAGCATGTCCACCCGCCGCAGCGTCCGCCACGCCCTCGCCTGGTTCTCGACGCTCGAGGACAAATTGAACCCGCAGCAGCGCGAGATCGCCCGCGCCATCCTCAAGGAGATCAACGAGCGATTGGGCTTCCTCAACAACGTCGGCCTCGACTACCTCAACCTCGACCGCACCTCCGGCACCCTGTCGGGCGGCGAGAGCCAGCGCATCCGCCTGGCATCCCAGATCGGCTCGGGCCTGTCAGGCGTGCTCTACGTCCTCGACGAGCCCAGCATCGGCCTCCACCAGCGCGACAACGACCGCCTGCTCGAAACCCTCAAGCGGTTGCGCGACCTCGGCAACACCGTGATCGTGGTCGAGCACGACGAGGACGCCATCAAGACCGCCGATTATGTGCTCGACATCGGGCCGGGCGCCGGCATCCACGGCGGCCACGTCGTGGCGCAGGGTTCTGTCGACGACCTGATCGCCGCGCCCAATTCATGGACCGGAAAATATCTCTCCGGCGAGCTGGTGGTGCCGATACCGGAGCGCCGGCCGCCGTCGAAGCATCGCGCGCT
>DASQJV010000048.1:0-12001 GCA_035630855.1 Allosphingosinicella sp.
CGCCGAGTCGCTGCCCATCAGCTTTGGAAAGAACCCCTCGTGAGCCTTGCGCAGCTCGTCGAGCGGGACGGCGTGATCGGAATCGGGAAACTCGAAGATCAGGCGGCGGCCGCAGGTCCGGCCGATCGCCTGGACGTCGACCCCGGCGGCGTGGGCCCGGTGGAGGAAGGTCAGGAGGCAATTGTCGCAGATGGTGGCGACGTAGACGCCCTGGTCTTCGGCGAAGAGGGCGGTCCTGCCCCCGGCCAGGGGCTTGTTGATCAGCGCTCCGACATTGCCGGCCAGGGCCATTTCGGCGATGGCGACGGCGAGGCCGCCGCCCGAGACGTCGTGGCAGGCGGTGATCGCTCCGCCGGCGATGGCGGCCCGGACGAACTCGCCGGCACGGCGCTCGGCGGCGAGGTCGACCGGCGGGGGCGGGCCGTCCTCGCGGCCGTGAAGCTCGCGAAGCCAGAGCGATTGGCCGAGATGGCCGCGGCGGTCGCCGATGGTGACGATGACGTCGCCG
Organism: Allosphingosinicella sp.; assembly: GCA_035630855.1. Classification (GTDB taxonomy): domain Bacteria; phylum Pseudomonadota; class Alphaproteobacteria; order Sphingomonadales; family Sphingomonadaceae; genus Allosphingosinicella. Next base: position 509 of record DASQJV010000048.1, read on the forward strand.
ACGCCCTTGAAGCCTATTCCGACCGATTTGCGCCAGTCCTTGAGCAGCCCGACCCCGCCGATCGCCGGCGTGGGGAGGATGGCGCTGCCCGTCCCGTCCTCGGCCTTGGTCTCGTTGTAGAGGGAGACGTTGCCGGAGACGATCGGGAAGTCGAGCGCCCGGCAGGCCTCCGCCATGCCCTCGATGCAGCCGACCAGCTGGCCCATGATCTCCGGCCGCTGCGGGTTGCCGAAATTGAGGCAGTCGGTGGCGGCGAGCGGGGTGGCGCCGACCGAGCAGAGGTTGCGGTACGCTTCGGCGATCGCCTGCCTGCCGCCCTCGACGGGGTCGGCCCGGCAATAGCGCGGAGTGACGTCGGTGGTGATTGCAAGACCCTTGCCGGTGCCGTGGACGCGGACGATCGCGGCGTCGCCGCCGGGCCTCTGGACGGTGTCGGCGCCGACCATATGGTCATATTGCTCCCAGACCCAGCGCCGGCTGGCGAGGTCGGGGGAGGCCATCAGGGCGAGCAGGTCGGCGGCGACGTCGGCGCTCTCGGGCGGATCGGCCAGCGGCGCCGGCGCGGGCGTCGGAACGAACGGGCGGTCGTAGCAGGGGGCGTCGTCGGCGAGCGGGGCGAGCGGGATGTCGGCGGCCGTCTCGCCATTCCATTTGAGCACGAGATGCCCCGAGTCCGTGACCCGGCCGATCACGGCGAAGTCGAGCTCCCATTTGCGGAAGATGGCCTCGGCCTCGGCCTCGCGGCCGGGCTTCAGCACCATCAGCATCCGCTCCTGCGATTCCGACAGCATCATCTCGTAGGGGGTCATGCCGGTCTCGCGGCAGGGGACCGCGTTCATGTCGAGCTCGAGGCCGACCCCGCCCTTCGACGCCATCTCGACCGAGGAGGAGGTGAGGCCGGCCGCCCCCATGTCCTGGATGGCGACGATGGCGTCGGACGCCATCAGCTCGAGGCAGGCCTCGATCAGCAGCTTCTCGGTGAACGGGTCGCCGACCTGGACGGTGGGACGCTTCTCCTCCGAATCCTCGGAGAAGTCGGCCGAGGCCATGGTCGCCCCGTGGATCCCGTCGCGGCCGGTCTTGGAGCCGACATAGACGACCGGATTGCCGACGCCCGCGGCGGCCGAGTAGAAGATCCTGTCCTGGTCGGCGATTCCGACGGTCATCGCATTGACCAGGATGTTGCCGTCATAGGCTCGGTGGAAATCGACCTCGCCGCCGACCGTGGGAACTCCGACGCAATTGCCGTAGCCGCCGATCCCTGCGACGACCCCGGCGATCAGGTGGCGGGTCCTGGGATGGTCGGGCCGGCCGAAGCGCAGGGCGTTCAGATTGGCGATCGGCCGGGCGCCCATGGTGAAGACGTCGCGCAGGATCCCGCCGACCCCGGTCGCCGCCCCCTGATAGGGCTCGATATAGGAGGGGTGATTGTGGCTCTCCATCTTGAAGATGGCCGCCTGGCCGTCGCCTATGTCGATCACCCCGGCATTCTCGCCGGGGCCGCAGATCACCCAGGGCGCCGTCGTCGGAAGCTTCTTCAGGTGGATCCGCGACGATTTGTACGAGCAATGCTCGGACCACATCACCGAGAAGATGCCGAGCTCGGTCATGTTCGGCTCGCGGCCGAGCGCGTGGAGGACGCGCTCATATTCCTCGGTCGAGAGGCCGTGCTCGGCGACGATCTCGGGCGTGATGGATTCGCTCATGCGAGCGCCTGTTAGCGGCGCATCACCGGCTTGGGTAGGGATGTCCTCCCTGCGCGAAGCGCGGGGAGGGGGACCATGCGAAGCATGGTCGAGGGGTGACCGGCGAGGCTTGCGCCAACTACCCCTCCACCCCGTTGCGCCGAAGGCGCAATTTATCCTGAGCGACGCCGCAGGCGGCGTCGAAGGGCGGGGTCCCCTCCCCATCTTCGATGGGGAGGAAAATCAGGCCTTGCAGCTCTGGGCGCCCTTGCCGGGGGCGGTGTAGCTGATCTGCTCCGAATTGGCGCTGAGCGAATAGCCTTCGGCGGTGTAGGGCTGGCCGGCCGCGGCCGCGGTCAGGGTGGTGGCCGGCTTGTCCTTGGCGGAGCGGACCTGGACCGTGTCGTTGGTGTAGAAATCGGCGTAGAGCAGGCTGTTGTCCTTGCACCGGTAGGTGCGGCTGGCCTGGATCATCGGCGGCGCCTCGACCGGCGTGGCGGCGTTGGCGGCGTTGGCCTGCGGATCGACATTGCCGTCGATCGTTTCGTTCTTGCAGCCGGCGAGGGCGAGGAGGGCCGCGAGGGGAGCGGCGGCGAGCGAGATACGGCTTTTCATCATATCAATCACTTCGCGAGCGGCGCAGGCGTCGTCAAGGGCTTTTCTGCGAGTGCTTCGCAACAGCGCCGCCGGGGTTCGACAAACGCCGCGGCGTAAGTTACTCCTTTCGCGGGACGCTCAAGGGGCGGGAGATCGAAAAGCGCGTGCAACGGGTCCGTATCGGCCTCACCGGCCTTGCCTTCGTGTTCCTGCTCGTGCTGCTCGGCGCGGTGTTCACCAGCCCGAGCAACGAACAGCCGATCACCCCCAATCTGATCGAGACCCAGCTCTCCGGCAACCAGATGGCCGTCCCGGGCGCCAACCAGTCCGAGCCCAAGGAGCCGCTCGCCGAGCTCGGGGTCGCTCCCGGCAATGCCGACGACGATAACAGCACCGCCCAGCCGGCGCCGGCGCAGGGGCGCTAGCCGCGCCGCGAGGCTCGGGTGGGCGGCGGCCGCCGTCCTGTTGCTCCTGCTCGCTCCGGCCTCCGCTCAAGGCGAATTCCGGATACCGGTAATGCTGATGACCGGCCTTCCGCTCGTCTGGGGCGAGCGGGGGCCGCTCGAGCCGGACTCGCGGCCCGCGGCGGTCTATGTCGAGCTCGGCAAGGAGTTCGATTTTCGTCCGGTGGACGTGCTCGATCGCAAAAGCCTCGCCCAGGGCCGTTTCCTGTTCCTCGCCCAGCCGAAGCGGCTCGCGCCGGAGGAGCTGGTCGCGCTGGACGACTGGATCCGGGGCGGCGGCCGCGCGCTCATCCTTACCGATCCGATGCTGACCTGGCCGAGCGAGCTTCCGCCCGGCGACATAAGGCGGCCGCCGCCCGTCGGCATGCTTTCGCCCTTGTTGAGCCATTGGGGCATGACCCTGGAGGCGCCTGCCGAGCCCGGGCTTGTGGAGGCCAGCTGGGACGAACGGCCGATCGTTTTCGACTCGCCCGGCCGCTTCCGAAGCTCGAATCCGGACTGCGAGGTCGACCCGGGGGGCTGGAAAGCGGTCTGCCTACTAGGCACCGGGGTGGTAACATTGGTCGCCGACGCCGACTTCCTGCGCGACTCCCTTTGGGCGCCGCACAAGGCCGACAACGCCATCGTGGTCGCCGAATGGCTGGACGAACTGGCCCAGTTCACCCGGCCGCGTCCCCGGATCGACCGCTCGCCCTCGCACTGGCTGCTCGGCGGGACTGCGCTGGCGGTGCTGGTACTTGCGCTGGGAATCGGACTCTTGCTGCGCCGGCGCCGGAAGCGCTAACCACATACTTATCCACAGGAACGATCACTGGGAACAATATTTGAACAAATCTGTGAACAAACCGCGAAATACCCTCTAAAGGCATCAAATCCCCAAAAAAGGCATGAAATCCCCTTTCCTTAGGGGTCCGCCGATGTTATCCACGCCTTCTGATTTTTTGGGGCATTCTCTCGGCTGACCGGCGAGTCACGCGGCGCAAGGTGCGCGTCCGCGAACGGGGGAGCTCCGTGTAAGGGAGCGGACAGGGGCGGTGGAGGTCGAGGACTTCTTCCAGGGAAGCGCGCTGAACGCGGTGGACGCCAAGGGGCGCCTCTCCGTTCCCGCCTTCGTCCGCTCGGTCATCGAGCGCCGCTCGGACGCCCGGGCGATCGTCGTCGGCGCCCATGAGATCGCCCCCTGCCTGACCGCCTACGGCCGCAATTACGCGAAGAATCTGTGGACCGACCTCGAGCGCCGCCGGCTCGCCGAGGAGGATCGCGGCGGCACCCTCGACGATCATTATGCGCGCGCCCGGCGCATGTTCGGAATGACCGAGGACGTCCCCTACGATCCGTCGGGCCGGATCGTGCTTCCGCCGATGATGCGCCGCAAGGGGAAGATCGAGGACCTCGCCCTGTTCGTCGGAGTCGGCGGGATCGTCGAGATCTGGAATCCGCGGGTCGCCCTCGTCGAGGGCGACCGCGACCTCAAGGAGATCGCCGCCTGGCGCCTCGAGGAAAAGGGCATCGCGCCATGAGCCCCGTCCAGGAAACCCCCGGAGTGCCCGCCCCGCACGTCCCGGTCCTCCTCGACGAGGTCATCGCCGCACTCGCCGTTGCCCCCGGCGAAACCCATGTCGACGGCACCTTCGGAGCCGGCGGCTACACCAGGGCCATTCTCGAAAAAGGAGCCGCCAAAGTCTACGCCTTCGACCGCGATCCCGATGCGATAACAGAAGGCGAGGCCCTGGCGGCTTCGAGCGGGGGGCGCCTGACGCTTGTTCCGGAGCGTTTTTCCCGGATGCGTCAGGCGCTTGCCGACCGCGACGTCGACTCGGTCGAGGGGGTCACCCTCGACATCGGAGTCTCCTCGATGCAGATCGACCGCGCCGAGCGCGGCTTCTCCTTCCAGGCCGACGGCCCGCTCGACATGCGCATGGGCCGGGACGGCGAGAGCGCGGCCGATTTCCTCAACCACGCCTCGGAAGAGGATATCGCCGACGTCATCTACCGCTACGGCGAGGAGCCCAGGTCGCGTCGGATCGCACGCGCCATCGTCGCGGCGCGTCCGGTCGAGCGGACCGGCCAGCTCGCCGAGATCGTCCGCAAGGCGCTCGGCTGGCATGCGGGGATGAAGAAGGACCCGGCGACGCGCACCTTCCAGGCGATCCGGATCCACCTCAACGAGGAGCTTCAGGAGCTCGAAGGCGGGCTGGAGGCGGCCGAGCAGGTGCTCGCGCCGGGCGGCCGGCTTGCGGTCGTCACCTTCCACAGCCTCGAGGACCGGATGGTGAAGCGCTTCCTCAAGGAGCGCAGCGGCGACCTGCCGTCGGGCTCGCGCCACCTGCCGGAGCAGGCGCACAGCCGGCCGGACTCCACGTTCGAGGCCGTCGCCAGGCCGGTCAGGGCCGGCGAATCCGAGATCAAAGCCAATCCGCGGGCCCGTTCGGCGACCCTAAGGGTCGCCCGGCGGACCTCGGCTTCCGCATGGACGAGCAGGGAAGGGATGCCCTCATGATCGCCAGGGGCTTCAAGTCCGTCATCTGGGTCGCCACCGTCGGCAGCGCCGCTCTGGCCTGCTACATGGTGTCGCTCCGGGTCGCCACCGAGCGCAACGAGCTCGCCAAGGTCGAGCGCCAGATCATCGCCGCCAAGCGCGACATACGCTCGCTCCAGACCGAGCTCGGGACCCGCGGCCGGATGACCCAGCTCGAGCAGTGGAACGCGGAGGTGCTCGCGCTCTCCGCCCCGAGCTCGGCCCAGTTCCTCAAGGACGAGTTCACCCTCGCCCGGCTCTACCGCGAGGATCCGACCGTCGCCGAGCGCTCGGCCGAGGTCCGCCTCGCCTCCGCCGATACCGGGACCGCGAGGCCGGCCGAACCCGCCAAGCCGGCCGCCGCGCCGGTCGTCCGCGCCGTCGCGGAGCCGCCGGCCGCCCAGCCGCCGATGGTTCACCGGGCGAGCTTCGCCACCGCGGAGGAGTCGGCGAAGCCGAAGCCGCCGGCCGCCAAGCCGGACAAGCCCAGGGCCGAGCGCAGCGCATCCGCCGCATCGGTGAAGCCGCAGGCGGCGAAGCCCGGCCAGCGCACGGCCACCGCGGCCGCGAAGCCCGAAGCGGCCCCCGCTCGCTCGACCGCCAAGGCTTCGGCCAAGCCTGAGACCGAGCGGACCGCCGCCCTCGCCAAGACGGTGCGCGAGGCGGCGGCGACTCCGCGCGCCAAGGTCAAGGGAGGCGGCGGCAACTGATGGCCAGCGCCGCGATCGTCCCCGACCGCTTCGGCGGCGCCGGCCAGCGTCCGCAGGGGCTGAGCCTGACCTATCAGCGGCTGATGCTGATGATGCTGGTCTTCGCCGGCGTGACGATGCTGATCGCGGGCCGGCTGCTGTTCCTTCAGCTGTTCACGGACCGCAGCGGCGCCGGCCAGATCGGCAACCCCCTGATCCCGCCGCGCGCCGATATCGTCGACCGCAACGGCATGCCGCTCGCCAGGACCATCGATTCCTGGTCGATCGCCATCCATCCCGACCGGCTGCTCGGCAATCCCGCCGAGCTCGCGGTCAAGCTCGCCCAGCTGATGCCGGAGCGGAGCGCCGCCGAATATCGGGCGATGCTGACGTCGGGGAAGACCTTCCTCTATCTCAGCCGCCGGGCCGTTCCCGAGCTGGTCGCGGCGGTCAACGCGCTCGGCGAGCCGGCGATCGAGTTCAGCCGCGAGCCGCAGCGCATGTATCCGCAGACGGCGATGGCCGGCCACATCCTCGGCTGGACCGATTTCGACGGCAACGGCGTCGCCGGAATGGAGCGGGTTCTCCAGGACCGGCTGAGCGATCCCGCCCAGCGCGGGACGCCCGTCGCTTTGTCGATCGACGCCCGGGTCCAGGGCGTGATGGAGACCGAGCTCAGCGCGGCCATGACCCGGTTCAGCGCGATCGGCGCCGCCGGCATCGTCCTCGACATCAAGACCGGAGAGGTCATCGCGATGACCTCGCTTCCCCAGCTCAATCCCAACAAGCCCGGACGCAACGCCGAAGCCGCGGGCTTCAACCGGGCGACCCTCGGAGTCTATGAGCTCGGCTCGACCTTCAAGCCGTTCACGGTGGCGATGGCGATGGATTCCGGCGTGGTGAAGAGCTTCGGCCAGATGTACAATTGCCCGAGCGGCCTTCCGGCCGGCGGCTTCACCATCACCGACACCCATCCGTTCAACCGCGCCTGCTCGGTCGCCGAGATCATGAAGGAATCGTCGAACATCGGCACCGCCCAGATCGCGGCTCAGGTGGGATCGGCGAGGCAGCAGGACTTCCTCCGCAAGATGGGCTTCCTGGAGCCGGTCTCGATCGAGCTGAACGAGCGCGGCCGGACCCTCACTCCGGGCGCGAACTGGGGCGAGGTCGCGACGATGACGGTCGGCTACGGCCACGGCATCGCGGTCACTCCGCTCCATCTCGCCACCGGCTACGCGACCTTGTTCAACGGCGGCGTCTGGCGGCCGGCGACGCTGGTCAAGCACGACGCCCGCCATCCGGTCCCGGAGGGTCGGCGTGTGTTCAGCGAGGAGACCTCCTACCGGATGCGGGCGCTCCTGCGACTGGTCGTCACCGACGGCACCGGCAAGAAAGCCGACGCGCCCGGCTACCGGGTCGGAGGCAAGACCGGGACGGCCGAGAAGATCGTCGGCGGCCGCTATACCGGAGCCGCGGTGGTCACGACCTTCGCGGGCGTTTTCCCGATGGACGAGCCCCGCTATGTGGTCGTCGCCATGCTCGACGATCCCAAATCGACCGCCGAAACCTTCGGCTTCCACACCGCCGGCTGGAACGTCGCTCCCGTCGTCTCGCGGGTGGTGAGCCGGATCGGCGCCCTGCTCGGCGTCCAGCCGAACGAACGCCGCGACGTCAACATGGCCGAGGTCCTCCCCTACGTAAAAAAGGAAGGCTGATCGATGCGCCTCGCCGACCTCGCGGGAATCGGCGGCGATTCCCGGGTGACGGGCTTCGCGATCGATCACCGGAAAGTGGCGCCGGGGACGGTCTTCGGCGCCTTCCGGGGGACTGTCTTCAACGGCGAGGACTTCATTCCCCAGGCGGTCGGCGCCGGCGCGGTGGCGGTGGTGGCCCGGCCGGAGGTCGAGGTGGCGGGCGCCGTCCATGTCGCCGCCGAGGAGCCGAGGCGCGAGTTCGCCCGGCTCGCGGCCAGGTTCTTCGGGCCTTTCCCCGGAACGGTGGTCGCCGTCACCGGAACCAACGGCAAGACGTCGAGCGTCGAGCTGACCCGGCAATTGTGGCGCATGGCCGGGCACCATGCCGCTTCGATCGGGACCCTCGGAGTGACCACCGCCGACGACCGGACCACGACCGGGCTCACGACCCCCGACGTCGTCACCTTCCTCTCGAACATGGCGGGCCTCGCGCGCGAGGGGGTGACCCACGCCGCGTTCGAGGCGTCGAGCCACGGCCTGGCGCAATATCGGACCGAGGGGCTTGCGGTGAAGGCCGCCGCCTTCACCAACTTCACCCGCGACCATCTCGACTATCACGAGACGATGGAGGCTTATTTCGAGGCCAAGATGCGGCTGTTCGCCGAGGTCGTCGAGCCGGACGGGGCGGCGGTGATCTGGACCGACGATCCCAGGTCCGGCGAGGTGGCAAGGCGCTGCTCGGAGCGGGGGCTTCGGCTGTTGACCGTCGGCCGGCGCGGCGAGACCCTGAAGCTGGTCGAGCGCGAGCCGACCCGGCTCGGCCAGCGCCTGACTGTCGAAGCGGACGGCGCCGTCCACAGGATCGAGCTTCCGCTGATCGGCGCCTACCAGGCGGCCAATGCGCTGACCGCGGCCGGGCTGGTGCTCGCCACCGGCGGCGAATTGTCGCGGACGCTCGCCTGCCTGTCCCGGGTGCAGGGCGTCCGCGGCCGGCTCGAGCGGGCGGTGATCACCCGGGCGGGGGCTCCGGTCTATGTCGATTACGCCCACACGCCCGACGCGATCGAGGCGGCGATCGAGGCGCTCCGACCCCATGCCAGGGGCCGGCTGATCATCGTCTTCGGGGCCGGCGGCGACCGCGACGTCGGCAAGCGGGCGGAAATGGGCGCGACCGCGGTCCGGCTCGCCGACCTCGCCATCGTCACCGACGACAATCCGAGAAGCGAGGACCCGGCTGCGATCAGGCGCGACATCCTCGAGGGCGCCCGGGGCGCGATCGAGGTTCCGGGCCGGCGCGAGGCGATCGCCGCGGCGGTGGCGGAGGCTGGCGCCGACGACCTCATCCTCCTCGCCGGCAAGGGCCACGAGCAGGGCCAGATCGTCGGCGACCGGATCCTCCCCTTCGACGACGTCGCCGTCGCCAGGGAGTGCGCCGCATGAGCGCGCTGTGGACCTCGGACGAGATCGCCGCGGCCGTCGGCGGGGCGGTCCATGGACGATTCGAGGCGAGCGGGGTGGCCTTCGATTCGCGCGAGGTCGAGCCCGGCCATCTGTTCGTCGCGATGAAAGGCGAGGCGACGGACGGCCATCTCTTCCTCGACAAGGCCTTCGCGGCCGGCGCCGCCGGCGCGATCGTCTCCGAGGCGATCGCTCAGCCCCATGTTCGGGTCGCCGACACCGCCGCCGCTCTCAACGCCCTCGGCCGGGCCGCCCGCGGCCGGACCTCCGCGCGGATCTGCGGGGTGACCGGCTCGGCCGGCAAGACCGGGACCAAGGAGGCTCTCTACGCCGCGCTCGACCGCTGCGCGCCCGGCCGAGCTCACCGGTCGGTCAAGAGCTACAACAACCATGTCGGAGTTCCCCTCTCGCTCGCCCGGATGCCCGGCGAGACGCGCTTCGGAGTGTTCGAGATGGGGATGAACCACGCCGGCGAGCTCGCCGCCCTGACCCGGCTGGTTCGGCCCCACGTCGCCATCGTCACCGCGATCGCCTCGGCCCACCGCGCCTTCTTCGCCGGCGAGGAGGCGATAGCGGACGCCAAGGGCGAGATCTTCCAGGGGCTCGAGGAAGGCGGGACCGCGCTGGTGCCCTTCGACAGCCCCTATCGCGGCCGTCTCGCCGCCGCGGCCAGGCCCTATGCCGCGAAGGTCCTGAGCTTCGGCCTGGGCGAAGGCGCGGACATCCGCGCCCGCGACGTCGTCCCGTCGCCGGGCGGCGGCTCGCTGGTCACCGCCCGCCTGCCCGGCGCGGAGCTCACCTTCACAATCTCCCAGCCGGGCGACCATTGGGTATCGAACGCGCTGGCGGTGCTCGGCGCGGTCGAGGCGCTGGGCGGCGATCTGGCGCAGGCGGGCCTGGCGCTCGCCGACCTGCCGGGGCTGAAGGGCCGCGGCGAACGGCATCGGATCCGCCTCGCCGGCGGCGAGGCGCTGCTCATCGACGAAAGCTACAACGCCAATCCCGCCTCGATGGCGGCGACTCTGAAGACCTTCGGAGCCCTCCCCGCCGCCGGCCGGCGGATCGCCGTGCTGGGCGGGATGAAGGAGCTCGGCGAGAGCTCGGACGAGTTCCACGCCGGCCTCGCCGCGCCGATCGAAGCGGCCGGGGTCGAGCTTGCGATCCTCGTCGGCGAGGAGATGGAGCCTCTGGCGAAAGCCCTTGGCGCAAAGGTTAAAATGGCGCATGTGCCCGACACGGCGACGGCGATCGAGCTGACGAGGGCGGAGGCCCGGCCGGGCGACGCGATACTCGTCAAGGGATCCAATTCGATCGGTCTCGCCGCCCTCGTCGAGGCGCTCGCGGGCGGGAATGACTGATGATCTTGTGGATATCCGAACAGCTTGGCTTCCCGGGGGTCCTGAACCTCTTCCGCTACATCACCTTCCGGGCGGGGGCGGCGACGGCGACCGCCCTGTTCATCGGGCTGATCATCGGACCCAGGTTCATCGGCTGGCTTCGGGTCCGCCAGGGGCACGGCCAGCCGATCCGTATCGACGGTCCGGAATCGCACCTCGCCAAGCGCGGAACGCCGACGATGGGCGGGCTGATGATCCTCACCTCGCTGACCGTCTCGATGCTGCTGTGGATGGACTTCAGCAACATCTTCCTGTGGGCCTGCCTGTTCATCACCGTCGGCTTCGGGCTGATCGGCTTTCTCGACGATTACGACAAGGTGACGAAGAAGAGCCACAAGGGCGTGTCGGCGCGGGTTCGGCTGCTCGCCGAGTTCCTCGTCGCCGGGATCGGCTGCACGATCATCACCTGGGGCGCCGGGACCGAGCTCTACATCCCCTTCTACAACGGCCCGGTCGTCGACCTCGGCTATTTCTACCCCTTCTTCGGCGCCTTCGTCGTCGTCGCCTTCGGCAATGCGGTGAACCTCACCGACGGGCTGGACGGCCTCGCCACCATGCCGGTGATCATCGCCAGCCTCGCCTTCCTGGTCATCTCCTACCTCGCCGGGAACGCCGTCTTCGCGGCCTATCTCGGAATTCCGTTCGTGCCCGATGCGGGCAATTTGCCCATCCTGTGCTCGGCGATCGTCGGCGCCGGGCTGGCCTTCCTGTGGTTCAACGCGCCTCCGGCCGCCGTCTTCATGGGCGATACCGGCAGCCTTGCCCTGGGCGGCGCGCTCGGCGCCATCGCCGTCGCCACCCAGCATGAGATCGTGCTCGGGATCATCGGCGGGCTGTTCGTCGTCGAGGCGATGAGCGTCATCATCCAGGTCTTCTTCTACAAGCGGACCGGCAAGCGGGTCTTCAAGATGGCGCCGATCCACCATCATTTCGAGCAGATGGGCTGGTCCGAGCCGACGGTGGTGATCCGCTTCTGGATCATCAGCTTCGT
>DASQJV010000049.1:0-3504 GCA_035630855.1 Allosphingosinicella sp.
CGGCCGTAGAGGATCGCGGCGGCGCCGATCTCGTAGCCGCCCCGGAAGATGGAGAGGACCTGGGCCTCGAGGTCGACGGTGATGACGATCGGGCCGTCCGCCGGGGCGCCGCTCTCGTCCCAATGATGGTCGCCCATCCTCAAGGGCCCGGGAATGTCGAGGATCCGCCGGACGACGAAATCCGGGTTCGCGGGCGCCGGAGCCGCGGCTTTCACGACCGGAGCGGCCGGAGCCGGGGCCACCGCCTCGGCCGGGGCCCGGGCGGGCTCGTCGGCGACCTCGAAGCCGAGGAGAAGAAGGGCCGCCCCGGCCAGCATTCCTGTCCCGATCCGGGCCATCATCGTCCTGCCGATCATCGTCCTGCTCCGCCTGCGTCCGTCCGCTGCCGTCGAAGCGCCCCAATGTCGGAACCGATCCCGAGTCGCCAGCCCCCGATCCCGCCTGTGCCGGTGCGGGACGGCCGGGCCGGAAAGGCTAAGAGACGCCCGGCGCGTCGCCCCCCAACGGTGCGCCGGGCGTCCAGTTGCGGGCCTGAGCCCGCGCCGACTCGCTCGGAGCGGCCGGCGGGGCGAGATTGATCCGAATCCGGAGGTTTCGCAAGCGCGGGGAGGGCGGCCTCACCGCCTTGGCCAAGGGCCTTGTAATCCTTCGCTTATTTCAGGCGGCCCGATGAATTTACGTCTGGATTCGATAAGGATTGGTATGATAATGGAGGAATACCGAGAGTTGAATGGCTTCCTCTCACGGTGGGGGCCGGGGGGTTTGCTTCCACGGGCCGCTCGGCCTCCTTACCGCTCGGTCTCGGCCGCCCCGCTCCACGGCGGCGGCGAGCCGAGGTCCCTGGGCTCGGGCCGGGTGATCTCCCAATTGGCCCTCCGCAGATGCTCGGCGATATGGTCGGCGACGGCGCCGTGGACCTGCGGCTCGCCGTCGGGATCCTGCCGTTTCTCCAGCGCGGCGAGCTGGTATTTCTCGAGCGCCCGCCAGATCGGCTTGGGCATGACCCGGAGCCAGACCCGGATCGCCCGGGCGAGCTCGGCGGAGGTGACGGCGATTCGCTTGTCCATGGAGAACAAATAGAGAACAAACGAGCCGCGCCGCAACCGATTTTTGCATTTCACACGTCTTTCCGGCGAAGGCCGGAACCCATGAACACGGATCGTGAAGTTCTCATATCGCCGTGTTCATGGATCCCGGCCTTCGCCGGGATGACGGCGGCCTTTCGCTGACACCTTCCCCTCCGCCGGGCCCCCCTGTAACCCCGCCTCATGTGCAACCTCTTCCGCCTGCGCAGCGCCGAGGATCTCGGCCGCCTGTTCGACGCCCGCCCGCTCGAGCTCCGGTTCGAGCCGAAGCCGGACATCTACCCGCGCTACGAGGCGGTGGTGGTCCGCAAGGAGGAGGGCGAGCGCCGGCTCGACTGCATGGCCTGGGGGATCGTCCGGACGATGCCGGGCAAGAGCGGCAAGCCGGTCAGCAAGGCGGTGACCAACGTCCGCAACCTCGATTCGCCTTTCTGGCGCTCGACCCTCGCAAATCCCGCGCAGCGCTGCCTCGTCCCGTTCACCAGCTTCGCCGAGCCGCGCCCGGGCAAGGACCCCGACACCGGCCGCCCGGCCAATTGGTGGTTCACCTGCCCGGGCGAGGCCTGCGGCGCCTTCGCCGGGATCTGGCGCTGGAGCGACGGCCGAGCCCGCTTCGCCTTCCTCACCTGCGAGCCCAACCCCCTGGTCGCACCGCTCCATCCCAAGGCGATGCCGGTCATCCTCCACCGCGAGGATTACGACCGCTGGCTGGACGGCGAGGCCGCCGACGCCTGCTCGCTGGCCCAGCCCTATCCGAGCCAGCTGATGCAGGTTGCCTGAAGCAGAGCCTTCGCTCCCCGCCGGTCGCACTTCGATCCGAAGCGGATCGAGTTGAAGGAGATTTCGGCGCTTGATGTTCCTAAATTGTTCTTGACGCCGAGTTCGCGGTCGGCGGGGCTCTTTGACATTGTGAGACTTGAATGGCGGACGGGACCTCCGGGGCCCGGTGACGGACGGCCGGCCGTCGCCGGGCCTCAGACCGACGGCAGGCCGAACTGCGCGGCGAGGGCGCGCAGCGGCGCCATGCTCGGGCGGGCGCCGACCTCGCCGAGCCAGCGGCCGAGGGCGGGGCCGGGCCCGGGCTCGATCGCCCGCCACCCGACCAGCCCCGCCCAGCCCAGGAAGGCGGTCAGGTCGGCCATGGTGAAGCTCTCGCCGGCGAGGAAGCGGCTCTCGTCGAGCCTCTCCTCCATCAGCGCCAGCATCGCCCCGCTCCGCCCGACGTTCGCCCGAGCCCAGTCCGGAAACTGCTCGAGCCTTCCGGCGAACATCGCCTGGGTGTGATGGCCGAACTCGATCGCCGGCTCCACCAGCCGCTGCTCCGCCCGCCGCTCCCACATCCCCACGACGGCCCGCTCCTCCGCCCCGTCGCCGAACAGCGAAGGCCCGGGCGAGACGGCGTCGAGATACTGGCAGATGGTCAGCGATTCGGTGATGCGGAGCCCGCCGTCGGTCTCGAGCACCGGCACGGCGCGAAGCGGACTGACCCGGGCGTATTCCTCCGGCGAAAGCTCGCCGACGTCCACCGTCTCGATCTTGATGCCGCGCTCCGACATGAAAATCAGCACCTTGAGCGCGTTGGGCGCGATTGGGCGTATGTACAGGCGCATTGCTGGTCCTCCCCGGGACAATGGCTAACCCGATGCCGACCACGGAGACAGACCCATTGTTTTCGGCCGCTTCTCCCCGGTCATCCCGGACTTGATCCGGGCGTCATCGGCTAGTCGGGTCGACCGGCTCGTTCTTGGCGACCCGACCAGCCACCTCGTCTCAGCCTTCGCGACTTACGAGACCCAGCTCGAGCAGCCGCTGAATGGCTTCGGGAATGGCAGGCTCGGCATCGCCCTAGCCATCGATCCGGCCAGCGATCTTCGCCTCCAGCTCGACGGGAATGCGGACGTCGTTCGTCGGGACTCGCCGGCCCGCGGGCGGCCGCGGGTCTTTCGAGACCGGTTGTCGACCCGCCACTGCTCCCTTGCGCAAATATCATCGCTATTGAACAGGTACCCCATCCGCGCTATATGCAAACCGGCAAGACGTCATAAGCACGGATCCTCCGTCAAACGAGCCCCGGTCGCTGCTACGGCCGGGGCTCAATCCTCTGGGGGCCGGGCTGCTACCCGACCCCCGCCCGGGTGCACTGCCTATTTGGAGCGCGCCACCTCGACGACCTTGAGGATCAAGGCCGCGAAGGCGCACATCGCCCCAAAGGCAACGCACGCTTCGGCAAGACTCATATAGCGGTCTCCTCTGCCAGACGGACATACCGTCAGGCCGGGACGGCCTGCGGCGCCGTCGCCGGAAGTATGCGTGCGCAGTAAAACTGCCGCAATGCCAATGACTTGAAATCCGAAATGAGTATGTCGGCGCTGCGGCAAAGAGTGACGCTCACTGATTTGGATGATCGAGCGCCGACGCC
>DASQJV010000050.1:0-5149 GCA_035630855.1 Allosphingosinicella sp.
GATTTCGACTCCTCGACCCTCGACGTCTCGGGCGCGCTGACCAGCGACTTGATCGGCCAGTCCGACCTCGAGGCGGGGCGGTGGGACCGGGCGTCGGTGTCGCTGTTCCTGGTCGACTGGGAGGATCCGGACGGGGAAAGGCTCCACCTGGTCAGAGGCGAGCTCGGCGACGTCGCGGCGAAGGGCATCGGCTTCGAGGCCGAGCTTCGCGGGCCAGCCGCACTGCTGGAGAGGCCGGTGGCCGAGCAGACGTCGCCGGGGTGCCGGGCCAAGCTCGGCGATCCACGGTGCCGGGTCGACATGGCTGGACGGATACGGGTGACCCGGGTGACGGCGGCGCCGGCGGAGGGCCTCGTCGCCGTGGCCGGGCCGGCCGGGCCGGAATTCGCCTTCGGGAAGCTGCGCTGGATCGGCGGCGCCAATAGCGGACTCGAAAGCCAGATCACGGCTTGCGAAGGATCGGTTCTGACCCTCCGCGAGCCGCCGCCCTTCGTGGTCGCGGACGGGGACCTGGTCGAGATCAGTGAGGGCTGCGACAAGAGCTTCGCCACCTGCCGGGCGCGCTTCGCCAATGCCGCGAATTTCCGCGGCGAGCCGCATCTGCCCGGGATGGACCTGCTCACCCGCTATCCGGGAGCGTGATCATGAAAGGCATAGACATAGCGGCGCGCGCCTGCGCGCTGGCCGGAACCCGTTTCCGGCCGCAGGGGCGCCATCCGAGCCAGGGGCTCGACTGCGTCGGCACCGTCGCCTTCGCCTGCGGGATTGCGAGCCACCGGATCCCGCGGGACTATACTCTGCGCAGCCAGGCCCTGCCCGAGATCGAGCGGCGGCTTCGGGACCTCGGCTGCCGGCGCGTCGAAGGGCGGGTGCCGAAGCTCGGCGACGTCGTCGTCTGCGAGACCGGACCGGCGCAATTCCATCTGGTCGTCATCACCCCGTTCGGATTCGTCCATGCCGACGCCGCGCTCCGACGGGTGGTGGAGCGGCCCTTTCCGATTCCCTGGACGCTCGTCGGCGCCTGGCGGCTGGCGAAGGAGGAATTTTAGATGGCGACTCTCGTCCTCACCGCGGTCGGAACGGCGGTCGGCGGACCGATCGGAGGCGCGATCGGAGCGGTCCTCGGCCAGCAGATCGACGGTCGGCTGTTCGCGCCCAAGGCGCGTCAGGGCCCCCGTCTCGGCGAGCTCGCCGTGCAGACGTCGAGCTATGGAAGCCAGATCCCGAGGCTGTTCGGGACGATGAGGGTCGCGGGCATTGTGATCTGGGCGACCGACCTCAGGGAGGAACGCTCGAAGAGCGGCGGCGGCAAGGGCCGGCCCAAGACGGTCGATTACAGCTATTCGGCCAATTTCGCGGTGGCCCTGTCGGCCCGGGCGATCCGGGCGGTCCGGAGGATATGGGCGGACGGCAAGCTGCTCCGGGGCGCCGCAGGGGACTTCAAGACGGCGACCGGCTACCGGCTCCACCTCGGCGGCGAGGACCAGGCGGTCGACCCGCTGATCGCGTCGGTCGAGGGCGCCGGGCTGGCGCCCGCCTATCGCGGCATCGCCTATGCGGTGTTCGAGGATTTCCAGCTGGCCGATTACGGCAACCGGATCCCTTCGCTCACCTTCGAGGTCGAGGCGGATGCCGGGCCGGTCAGCATCGGCGCAGTGGCGGCGGAGCTCGGCGGCGGCCTGGCGGCCGCGGGGGAATCGGTGCTCGTGGCGGGCTATGCGGCGGGCGGGGACAGCGTCCGGGCCGCGATCGCCGCGCTCGCCGAGCTGGAGCCGCTGTCGCTCGTCGACGACGGCGAAGGACTGACGATCGCCAGCGGCGCCGGAGCCCCGGTCGAGGTCGCCGAAAGCGAGCTTGGCGTCTCGGCGCGGGGGACGGGAGGGCGCGGCGAATGGCTTCGGCGGAGCGGCGATTCGGTGCCGGCCGAGGCGACCCTCGCCTATTACGATCCGGGCCGGGACTATCAGACCGGTCTCCAGCGCGCGAGCCGGCCCGGCCCCGCCTTGCTCAGCGACCGCAGCGCCGTCGCGGCGGCGCTCGATTCAGGGACCGCCGGGGCGCTCGCGGCGGGCCGGCTCGACAGGCTCTGGGCGGAGCGGCGTTCGGCCAGGCTCCACCTCGGCTGGTCCCGGCTCGGCCTTCCGGCCGGAAGCGCGATCCGGATCGCCGGCCGCCCCGGCCTGTGGAGGGTCGGGCGCTGGACCCTCGACCGGATGGTCCTCACCCTCGAGCTGAGGGGCCTGCCCGGCGGCGCGCCGGCAGCGTCCGGAGAGGCGAGCCCCGGCCGGCCCGTCGAGCAGCCGGACTTCGTCCACGGTCCGACCGACCTGGTCCTGCTCGACCTTCCGCTTCTCGCCGAGGAGCTTCCGGCGCGGCCTCGGCTGCTGGTCGCGGCGGCCGGGGTGGAAGCGGGGTGGCGCAGGGCCGAGCTGATCGCCAGCTTCGACGGCGGCACAAGCTGGGCCGGAGCCGGGGCGACCGCTCCGGCGGCGGTGATCGGAACCGCCCTCGACGTCCCCGCGGCCGCGGGCTCGGCCCTGATCGACGAGCGCGGCGGCTTCGAGGTCGAGCTTTTGAACCAGTCGATGTGGCTCGAGAGCCGGAGCGACGCGGCGCTCGCCGGCGGCGCCAACCTCGCTTCGCTCGGCGACGAGCTGATCCAGTTCGGCTCGGCCGAGCCGCTCGGCGACCGCCGCTTCCGGCTGTCGCGGCTGCTGCGCGGGCGGCGGGGGACGGAATGGGCCTCTGGCCTGCACGCGCCGGGCGACAGGTTCGTCCTCATCGAGGCTCAGACCCTCGCCGCCGTCGAGGCTCCGCTCGGCTCGCTCGGCGGGGAGGCGCGGCTGCTCGGCCAGGGGCTCGGCGACCCCGACGGCGTGCTCGCGGTCCGGACGGTGGCGGGCGAGGCTATGAGGCCGCCGGCGCCGGTCCACCTCGAGGCGCACAGGCTGGCCGGCGGCGACCTCGCCCTGAGCTGGGTCAGGCGGAGCCGCTCGGGCTGGGTCTGGCTGAGCGGAATCGACACGCCGCTCGGCGAGGAGAGCGAAAGCTACCGTCTGACCCTGACCGGCGAGGGGTTCGAGCGAAGCCTGACGGTGCCGGCTCCGTCCTATCTCTACAGCTCGGCCGAGCAGGCCGCCGACGGCCTCGGCGGTCCGCTGACCGTAACGGTCGTCCAGCTCGGAACGTCCGCGCCTTCGCGGCCGCAATCCCTGATCATCGACTGAGGAGCTACACGATGGCCGATACGACGCCGCGCTTCGCGCTTCCCTTCATCCTTCCCGGCCAGGCCCAGAAGGAGCTTTTCCACAACGAGGCCCTGGTCCGCATCGACCTGGCGCTCCATCCGGCCGTCGAGGGGCCGCCGGCCGCCGAGCCGCCGGCCGACCCGGCGCCCGGCCAATGCTGGATCGTCGCTCCCGCGGCGAGCGGCGAGTGGAACGGGCGCGACGGGATGCTGGCGATGTGGAGCGAAGCCGGCTGGCGCTTCGTCGCGCCGTCGCCCGGAACCAGCGCCTGGGACACGGCCGGAGGGTTGCCGCTGCTTTGGGACGGAGCCGGCTGGCTGTCCGGCGAGCTCGTCTGCGCCGGTTTGCGGGTCGGCGGGGTGAAAGTGGTCGGCGAGCGCCAGCCGGCCGTGCCAAGTCCTTCTGGCGGAACGATAATCGACGCGGAAGCGAGGAGCGCGATCGACGCCCTGACTGCGGCATTAATGTCACATGGGCTGATCGAGTGAGCATTTTCCTTGCGGCCATGAAACCAAGGGAGCAGAGGGTCGTTTGCCGGCCGTCTGACGAGGGGCTTCAGCGATTCGCTAACCGATTCACTGAGGCATTTCGGCAACATTTGTGGGGATAAGCGTGCTTGCGCGGAAACTCCGCTTACCGTATTGAGTTCATGGTCGTTCCCGTAGGGACGCAAGAAGAAAGGGGAAAGTTTATGCGGAAGCTCGCCATCGCAATGGCGCTTTCATCCACCCTGCTCGCCACTCCGGCCTTTGCGCGCGATGGCGCGATGTACATTGGTGGCGAATTCGGTGCGATGATCGTCGAAGATATGGACGTCGACGTCGGTGCCTTGAACAACGCCATCACGGTCAACCATGAATATGGTTATGACGGCGGCATCTTCGTCGGCTACGATTTCGGCGCGTTCCGGCTCGAAGCCGAGGCCGCTTACAAGAAGGCGGATCTCGAGAGCTACAACACCACGCTGAGGCTTCCGCTGGAAGGCGCCAACTTCGCGACCACCCGCGATGCTGGCGGCAGCTCGAGCGCTTTGAGCTTTATGATCAACGGCATGCTGGACTTCGGCGACGACGACGGGATTTCCGGCTTCGTCGGCGGCGGTATCGGCATGGCCCGGGTCAAGGCGAACAACTACCGCAACTTCGCCAACGCCACCCCCTTCCTCGACGGCTCCGACTCGAAGCTGGCGTGGCAGGTCTTCGCCGGCGTCCGGCAGGCGATCAGCGACAATATCGACGTGACGGTGAAGTATCGCTTCTTCAACGCCGACAAGGTCGAGCTTCTCGCGTTCAACGGCGCCGAGAGCGAGCTCCGCTTCCGTTCGCACAGCCTTCTCGGCGGCCTGACCTTCAACTTCGGCGGAGAGCCCGAGGTCATCGAGACCCCGCCGCCGCCGCCGCCGCCGGTCATCGAGCCTCCGGTCGAGGTCCCGCCGCCGCCGCCGCCGCCGCCGCCGTGCGTCGCCGGTCCGTTCATGGTCTTCTTCGATTGGGACAAGGACGAGATCACGCCGCAGGCTGCCGCGATCCTCGACAATGCGGCTTCCGCTTATCAGACCTGCGGCCAGGCCCAGGTGATGATCGCGGGCCACGCCGACCGTTCGGGTTCGGACCAGTACAACGTCGGCCTTTCGCAGCGTCGCGCCGCGAACGTCCGTTCGTACCTGGCCGGCCGCGGCATCCCCGACGGCGTCATGACCACGGAAGCGTTCGGCGAGAGCCGGCCGCTGGTCGAGACCGCCGACGGCGTCCGCGAGCCCCAGAACCGGCGCGTGGAGATCACCTTCGGACCCGGCTCCGGCTGGTAAGAAGCTGACCTAGCGCAATAAGAAAGCCCTCCGCACGAAAGTGCGGGGGGCTTTTCTTTTGTTTCATTTGCTGTCAGTCTCACCTCGACTGCGG
>DASQJV010000051.1:0-2958 GCA_035630855.1 Allosphingosinicella sp.
GACCCGGCATCCATGAACACGGACGCCGGCGGCTGTTCTCCAAGGTCGGTGCTCATGGATTCCGGCCTTCGCCCGAATGACGGAGTAGCGCGCACTTGATCGCGGCGTTCGTCCCCGTCACAGGGGCGCGAACAGCCAGGAGCCCTTCTCCATGCCCTCCGGTCTCGCCGCCCTGCTCGACGACGTCGCCGCCATCGCCAAGCTGGCCGCCGCCTCGATCGACGACGTCGGCGCCGCCGCCGGTCGGGCCGGGGCCAAGGCGGCGGGCGTGGTGATCGACGACACCGCGGTCACTCCGCGCTACGTCACCGGCTTCACGCCCGACCGCGAGCTTCCGATCATCGCCCGGATCGCCAAGGGCTCGCTGAAGAACAAGCTCCTCATCCTCCTGCCCGCGGCATTGGCGCTGAGCGCCTTCCTGCCCTGGGCGATCACGCCGCTGCTGATGCTCGGCGCCGCCTATCTCTGTTTCGAGGGCGCCGAGAAGGTGTGGGAGGCGGTCGCCGAGCCGGACCACAGCCTGGCCGAGGACGCCGCCGAGCTGGGAAGCGCCGATCACGAGCGCGAGATGGTGTCGGGCGCGGTCCGAACCGACTTCATCCTCTCGGCCGAGATCATGGCGATCGCCCTCGCCGAGGTGGCCGACGAGGCCTTCCTGACCCGGGCGGCGATCCTCGCCGTGGTCGCCGTCGCGATCACAATCGGGGTCTACGGCCTCGTCGGCCTGATCGTGAAGATGGACGATATCGGCCTCCATCTGGCGCAAAGGCGAACGCGAGTCGCCCGGGCGCTGGGCCGCGGGCTCGTCCACGCCATGCCGAAAGTGATGTCGGCGCTGTCGACGATCGGGATCGCGGCGATGATCTGGGTCGGCGGGGGAATCATCGTCCACGGGCTCGAGGTCTTCGGAATCGCCCAGCCCGCCCACTGGCTCCACGACGCGGGAGCAGCCGCCGGCCACGCCGTGCCGGCCCTGGCCGGGGCGATCGAATGGGCGGTCGGAGCGGCCGGCTCAGGGCTGATCGGGCTGGCGCTCGGGGCGCTCATCGTGCTCGTCCATCACAAGCTCGCCCGCAAGCACTGACGGACCTGCTCCAGGGCCTGTGGAAAAGCGCTCGCGGCTCGGGATGATTTGCGTTATATGAGTCGGCGGTGCGCCATTTTCGGGGGCGCACAAGACCGTGGCGCGACAGCCCCGCGCGGTGGTTTTGCACGTGAAAGCAGGGGCGCGGAAAGTATTGACGGGCATGGGTTTCGACAGAGGGCGCCGCGGCGAGCGCGGCGGGCGCGGCAGAGACAAGCGCGACGGTTTCGGCGACGAGAGTTTCGGTGGATTTGAAGATCGCGGCGGCGGCGGCTTCGCTGGTCCGGGCGGCGGCGGCGGCGGCTATCGCGGCGGCGGCGACCGCTTCGGCGGCGGAGGCGGAGGCGGTTACGGCGGCGGCGGCGGCGGCGGCTATCGCGGCGGCGGTGGTGGCGGCTTCGGCGGCGGCGGCGGCGGCGGCGGGTTCCGCGGCGGCGGCGGAGGCGGTGGCGGCGGGATGCCTCCCCAGGTCGTCGGCCAGGGCAAAGGCGTCGTCAAATTCTTCAACGGCCAGAAGGGCTTCGGCTTCATCGTCCGCGACGATGGCGGCGAGGACGTGTTCGTGCACATCTCGGCGGTCGAGCAGGCGGGGCTTACCGGCCTTGCCGACGGCCAGCCGCTCGAGTTCACGCTCGTCGACCGCGGCGGCCGGGTCTCGGCGACCGACCTCAAGATCGAGGGCGAGCCGATGCCGGTGCAGGAGCGCGCGCCGCGCGAGGATCGCGGCGGCTATGGCGACCGACCGGGCGGCGGCGGCGGTGGCCCGCAGCGCCAGCTGACCGGCGAGAAGGCCCAGGGCACGGTCAAGTTCTTCAACGCGATGAAGGGCTTCGGCTTCATCAGCCGCGACGACGGCCAGCCCGACGCCTTCGTCCACATCTCGGCGGTCGAGCGGGCCGGAATGGTCAGCCTCAACGAGGGCGACCGGGTCGAGTTCGAGCTCGAGATCGACCGTCGCGGCAAGACCGCGGCGGTGAACCTCCAGCCGATCCAGTAACGTCTTCATCCTCCCCACCGGCGAAGCCGGTGGGGAGGATGAATTACTCAAGCCCAGCGAATCGCCAACCCAAAGTCTCGCCCGCGTGGAACGGCACGACGGTCGTTCCCGCCGCGGCCAGCGACCGCGGCACCGAGACCTCCGCTCGCTCCAGGACCACGCGATCCTCGTTCAGCGGCAGGCCGTAGAAGCGCGGGCCGTTTTCGGAAGCGAAGGCTTCCAGCCGGTCCAGAGCGCCTTCCTCCTCGAAGACGGCCGCATAGCTCTCCAGCGCGAAGGGCGCGTTGAAGATGCCGGCGCAGCCGCAATCCGTCTCCTTCTTCCCGATCGCGTGCGGAGCGCTGTCGGTGCCGAGGAAGAATTTGGGCGAGCCGGAGGTGGCGGCGCGCCGAACCGCCTGGCGATGCTTCTCGCGCTTCGCGACCGGCAAACAATAAGCATGGGGACGGAGGCCGCCGGCGAAAAGCGCGTTGCGGTTGATGTGGAGGTGCTGGGGGGTCACGGTCGCGGCGACGTTGGGGCCCGAGGCCAGGACGAATTCGGCGGCCTCGGCGGTGGTGATATGCTCGAACACCATCTTCAGCGCCGGAAAGTCGCGGACGAGGGGGGTGAAGACCCGTTCGATGAACACCGCCTCGCGGTCGAACACGTCCACCGCGGGATCGGTGACCTCGCCGTGGATGAGCAGCGGCATTCCGGCCCGCTGCATCGCCTCGAGCGCCGCATGGATGTTCCGGACGTCGGTCACTCCGTGGGCGCTGTTGGTGGTCGCATGGGCCGGATAGAGCTTGGCCGCGGCCCAGGCGCCGCGCTCGAACCCGCCGGTCAGCTCGACCGGGCCCGAATCGTCGGTGAGGTAGCAGGTCATCAGCGGCGT
>DASQJV010000052.1:0-5347 GCA_035630855.1 Allosphingosinicella sp.
ACAGCGTCGAGGAAGGCCGCCGGGTGCTCCGCTTCCAGGGCGATCTGACCCTGCCCCGCCTCGGGGTGCTTCCCAACCGGCTCGACCGTCTCAAGGGCCGCGATTTCCTGATCGACCTCTCCGGCGTCGGCCGGATGGACACGATCGGTGCCTGGATCGTCCACCGCACCGCGCGCGAGCGCGGCGGCGAGATCGTCGGCGCCGACGAGGGCGTGACCACGCTGCTTCGGCAGGTCGAGGGCGCCGACAAGCCGGTCAAGGTCCGCCCCGATCCGCCGGCGCCGTTCGAGCGCGTGCTCGGCCAGCTCGGCTCGTCGACGGTCGAGGCGGGCCGGACCTTCGTCGGGCTGCTCGGCTTCTTCGGAGCGATGCTGATCTCGATCGGCAACGTCTTTCGCCACCCGCGCCGATTCCGGCTCAACGCGGTCGTCCAGCGCTTCGAGGTGGTCGGGGTCCACGCCTTCGGGATCATCGGACTGATGAGCTTCCTCGTCGGGATCGTCATCGCCCAGCAGGGGGCGGTCCAGCTCAGGCAGTTCGGGGCCGAGGTGTTCACCGTCAATTTGATCGGCCGGAGCTCGATCAAGGAGCTCGGAGTGCTGATGACGGCGATCATGGTCGCCGGCCGCTCCGGCTCCTCCTTCGCCGCCCAGCTGGGCTCGATGAAGCTCGCCGAGGAGGTCGACGCGATGCGGACGATCGGAGTGTCGCCGATGGAGGCGCTCGTGCTGCCGCGGGTCTTCGCGACCGTCCTGATGATGCCCCTCCTGAGCTTCTACGCCGCGATCGTCGCGATCGTCGGCGGCGGCATCTTCTGCTGGATCTCGCTCGAGATCCCGCCCGTCACCTTCGTCCAGCGGATCCGCGAGGTGGTTCCGACCACCGACCTCTGGCAGCTGCTCATCAAGGCGCCGGTCTTCGGTCTGATCATCTCGCTGGCCGGCTGCTTCCAGGGCATGCAGGTCAAGTCGGACGCCGAGGAGGTCGGCCTCAGGACCACCACCGCCGTCGTCCAGGCCATCTTCCTCGTCATCGTCCTCGACGCCTTCTTCGCCGTCTTCTTCACCGAAGTGGGATGGCTGTGAGCGAGGAAGGGGAGACCGTCATCGAGGTCCGGGGCCTCCGCAACAGCTTCGGCGAGGCCGTCATCCACGACGGGCTCGACCTCGAGGTGAAGCGCGGCGAGATCCTCGGCGTGGTCGGCGGCTCGGGCACCGGCAAGTCGGTGATGATGCGCTCGATCATCGGCCTGCAGCGGCCCGACGCGGGCGAGGTCAGGGTGTTCGGCGAGCCGATGCTCGACCGCGACGATTCGGCGCTGCAACCGATCCGCAAGCGCTGGGGGATCCTGTTCCAGGGCGCCGCCTTGTTCTCGACCCTCACCGTCGCCGAGAACGTCCAGGTGCCGCTGCGCGAATTCTATCCCCGACTCTCCGAGCGGCTGCTCGACGAGATCGCGGCCTACAAGATCGTCATGGTCGGCCTCCCGCCGGACGCCGGGCCCAAATTCCCGGCCGAGCTTTCGGGCGGGATGCGCAAGCGGGCGGGGATCGCCCGCGCGCTCGCCCTCGATCCCGAGCTGCTTTTCCTCGACGAGCCCACCGCCGGACTCGACCCGATCGGTGCGGCGGCGTTCGACCAGCTGATCGTCGACCTTCGCGAGCGGCTCGGGCTCACCGTCTTCCTGATCACTCACGATCTCGACACGCTCTACACCATCTGCGACCGTGTCGCCGTGCTCGCCGACCGAAAGGTCATCGCGGTCGGAACGATTCCGGAATTGCTGGCTTTGGACCACGAATGGATTCAGGAGTATTTCAGGGGTCCGCGCGGCCGCGCGGCCGAGGAAGCCATGGAAGCCGAGGCCGAGGCCCGGACGGCCGAAGCGAACGGGGGGACTGAGACCTAATGGAAACCCGCTCGAACCATATCCTGGTGGGCGCCGTCGTCCTCGGAATGCTCGCCGCCCTCGTCCTGTTCGTGGTCTGGCTGAGCCAGGCCGGCGGCGACCAGGACAAGAAATACGACATCCTCTTCAGCCAGGCGGTCGAGGGGCTGGCCAAGGGCAGCGCCGTCACCTTCTCGGGCGTTCCCGTCGGCCAGGTCGAATCGATCAACCTGATGCCGGAGACTCCGCAATTCGTCCGGATCCGGATCCAGGTCGACAAGGAGACGCCGGTCATCGTCGGAACCACCGCGACGATGAAGGCGACCTTCACCGGAATCGCCTCGATCCAGCTCGACCCGCCCGAGCGCGATCCCCGCCGCCGCCAGCAGGCCAGCCGGGAAATCGTCTGCCCGGAGGTGAACCCGGAGGCGCAATGCCCGTTCGGGGTGCCGCTCATCCCGACCAAGCCGGGCGCTCTCGGCCAGCTGCTCAACAGCGCTCCGGAGCTTCTCGAGCGGGTCTCGGCGCTCACCGCCCGGCTCACCGAATTGCTCGGCGACCGCAACCAGAATTCGATCGCCGCCATCCTCGAGAACGTCCAGGTGATCAGCCGCAACCTCGCCGAGCGCTCCGACGAGATCGCCGCCACCCTCGCCGAGGCGAGGGTCGCCATCCGCCAGACCGGAGTCGCCGCCCAGGAGATGGGCCAGCTCGCCGACACCGCCGACCAGTCGCTGTCGCGCGACGTCCGACCGATGCTCGCCGACCTGAGGCAGACGATCCGGGCGGCCGAGACCAGCATGGGTACTCTCGACGCGACGCTGAGCGACGCCCGCCCGGGCCTCCAGGCCTTCTCCAAGCAGACCATTCCCGAGGTCGGGCAGCTCGTCCGCGATCTGAGGGAAATGTCGGATTCGCTGAACGCCGTCGCCCAGCGCCTCAACACCCAGGGCGCCGGCGGGATCATCGGCGGCTCGAAGCTGCCCGACTACAAGCCGAGGAAGAAATGAGACAGATGCGCCCGTTCCTCGCCCCCACCGCCGCTCTGGCCGCGGCCCTCGCCCTCTCCGGCTGCATGAGCTTCGGACCGAAGGTTCCGCCGACCTTGATGCGGCTGACCTCGGACGCCCAGATCGCGGCGTCGAGCCGGACCGCTCCGGCCGGCGAGGCGATCACCGTCGTCCCGCCCACCGCCCCGGCGGAGCTCAACACCCCGCGGGTCCCGGTCCGCACCGGCGCCACCCAGGTCGCCTACGTCAGGGACGCGCAATGGGTCGAGGTTCCGACCATATTGTTCGCCCGACTGCTCTCGGAGACGATCGCGGCGAAATCGGGCCGGGTGGTTCTCGACCCCAAGCAATTCACCTTCGACCCGGGCCAGCGCCTGACCGGAACTTTGCACACGTTCGGTCTCGACGCCGACCGGATGGAGGCGGTCCTGGTCTACGACGCCGCCGTCTCGCGCGGCAAGGAATCGGTCGAGACAAGGCGCTTCGAGGCCCGGGTCCCGGTCGCCGCCCTCGACGCGGCGAGCGCCCCCGCGGCCCTCAACCAGGCCGCGAACCAGGTCGCGGCGGAAGTGGCGGCCTGGATCGGGTGAGCTCGGTTGTTCCCCGGCGAAGGCCGGGGCCCAGCGGCACGGGCGGAACGACTGGGTCCCGGCCTTCGCCGGGAAACACGGCCACGACCTAGCCGATCGCCTTGCGCTTCAGCCGGGCTCGCAGATCCTCCATTCCGATCGCCTCGACCACCGCCGCCTTGTCGTCGGAGCGCAGGATGGCCGAGACATGGCCCAGTATCTGGCCGACCAGGTCGAGGCTCTGAAGCGACTTGCCGTGGCGCTGGACGAGGAGGAGGTCGGCGATGAGCTCGTCGCCCAGCCCCTCGAGCAGCCGCTGCACATAGCCGAGCTCGTCGGCCAGCCGCTGATCGAGATGCGGGAGGACGGGCGCGGCCGGCTCGGCCTGCTGGGGCGCTCGCAACGTCCGGCCCAGCGCCGCGTCGGAGCGCGCCTCGGCCTGGATGGCGTCGACCCGGCGCTGGTCGCGAAGCCCGGTGCAGTCGAGCGGCCGGGGCTTGCCGCCGGTCCATTCGTTGACCGGGGTCGGACCGGCGAAGCGGACTCCGCGGCGGCCGCCGGCGGCCCAGGCCACCGTCGCCGCCACCTGCAGGTCGCCGCGCAGCAGCACCAGCGCCGTTCCCGCCTCGGGCAGCCCGGCGCCCTCGACCATGGCTCCGGTCTCGGAGAGGTTCCGGATCCGAACGGGAAGGCTTCGGCCGTCCACCTCGGCGGTGGCCGCGAGCAGCAGGTTGGTGCGCGGCGCCGCGCGATCCTCGACGCTGCCTTCCGGCTCTATCTCGCCCATCTCGCCCACGCGACGCAATCTCCCTGCCCGCATCCCACCGCGGACGGGTAAGCTATTAACCTGTAATGGTTAATTCTGACTTAGAGACGCCCCGTCATCAGCCCAGCGACTTGCTCGCCTGCTCGAAGACATCCTTGCTGAGGCCGGGGGTGGCGACGATCCGCTCGAGCTCGGCCTTCATCAGGTCCTGGCGGGCGGGATCGAAGCGGCGCCAGCGGCCGAGCGGCGGCACCAGCCGGGCCGCCGTCTGCGGGTTGAGCCTGTCGACGGCCAGGATCATGTCGGCGAGGAAGCGATAGCCCCGGCCCGACTTGTCGTGGAAGGCGCGCTGGTTGGCGGCGAAGGCTCCGACCAGGGAGCGCATCCGGTTGGGGTTGGAGAGGGTGAAGTCCGGATGCCGGGCCAGCGCCTCCACCTGATCGAGCGTGTCGTCGCGGGTCGACAGGGCCTGCACGGTGAACCATTTGTCGAGCACCAGCGCATCGGCGCGGTAGCGCTCGTAGAAGGCGACGAGGGCGCCCTGCCGTTCGGGCGAGCGCGAGCTGGCGAGGGCGGCGAGCGCGCCCTGGCGGTCGGTCATGTTGTCGGCTTCGTCATATTGGCGCCGGGCGAGCGCCGGGCCGTCCTCCGCTTCCGCGGCCAGCAGATAGTTGAGCGCCACCGTCCTCAGCCGGCGGGCGCCCTTGGCGGCGGGCGAATATTCGTAGCGGTTGGCCGCGGTCGAGGCGTAGGCGCCGCGCCACTGCGGCTCGAGCGCCCGGCCGAGGTCGGCCCGGAGCGAATCGCGCGCGGCCCGGATCGAGTCGGGATCGACGACCGCCATCTGGTCGCCGATGAACGCCTCGCTCGGCGGAAGCACCGCGTCGGCGGTGAAGGCCGGATCGAGCGCCTCGTCGGCCAGGGTCTGCCGGACCGCCTCGATCACCGCGCCGTGGTCGGGCCGGCCGCCGGCGATGGCGGCGAGCAGGGTGTCGAGCATCAGCTGCTGCATCGCCTCGTAGCGGGCGAAGGGATCGTCGTCATGCGCGGAGAGGAAGGCGAGGTCCGCCGCCGGCCGCTCCGTCTCGACGATCACCGGCGCGGAGAAGCCGCG
>DASQJV010000053.1:0-2314 GCA_035630855.1 Allosphingosinicella sp.
GACGGGGCCGGATTCGCTTCGGGTCGACTGCGTCTTTTACAAGGCGAACGATCTGGCCGGGCTGATCTGGGAGGCCGAGGACCGGTTCGACCATCCTCTGCTCGCCTACGAGACCAGCCGGGACTTCCGCTCCTGCACGCTTCGCTTCCGGTGGCGGAGCGGCGGGATCAGGGCCCTCGACGCGGTCGACGGGCCGACCCTGACGATCGAGGGACGGGACGAATCGGGCTCGGCGCGCAGCTGGTATGTGCGGCTCTGGAACTATGCCGACGGGACGGTGGAGGACGCGCTCGTCGAGCTCGACTTCGCGGACCTGGCGGGCGGCTGGGCGGGCGACGATCCGGTCTGGGCCGGCGACGTCGACCGGATGTTCCTGTCGATGGTGGCGCCCGGCTATGCGAATGAGGACGTGCCGCTGGCGGCTCCGGCGGAAGGCTGGGCGGAGCTGAGCGGAATCGGCTGCGACGGCTCCGGCTCGGTGCTCGAGACCGGCGACACGCTGGTGCCCGAGCACAGGCTCCGGATCGCGACCGGCTATGACGATCTCTACCATCTGACCCCGGAGCGGGTGCTGAGGAACTGCCTTCGGCTCGGCTATCGGGGACCGATCAATCATTATGTCGGGATGAGCCATTATTTCCGGCTCGAGGCGAACAGCGGCGGCTTCTACGTGAGCCTCGCGGGCGGGGTGCTGAACGGGCCGTGCGCGGCCTGGCATTCGGATTTCGCCGCTCGGGCGAAGGCGCTCGGCTACGAGCCGATCTGGTCGCTCTCCTACGAGCTGCTCGACCAGCATGTCTGGGGGGACTGGAAGCAGAGGGCGGCGGACGGGTCGCCGGCTTTGACCGGCTGGTCGCCGCCCTCGACCTTGCTGTCGCCGGCCCATGACGGGGCGATGTCCTATCTGAGGCTGGTCGCGCAGGCCTTCGCCGGGATCGCGGTGGCGGCCGGCCTCAGGATGCGCTTCCAGGTCGGCGAGCCCTGGTGGTGGGTGATGCCGGACGGGCGCATCTGCCTCTACGATTCGGCGGCGGTCGACCTGCTTGCGCCGGCGCCGATCGCCGACGTGCGCGGACCGCTCGACGCGGCCCAGCAGGAGACGCTCGACGCGGCGGGCGCGGTGCTCGCGGATTCGACGGCGGCGCTGGTGGCGGCCGTGCGGGTGGTCGCTCCCGACGCCGAGACCCTGCTTCTGTCTTATCTGCCGACGGTGCTGGACGGGCCCCACCTCAAGCTCGCCAACCTGCCGCACGACTGGGAGAGCCCGGCCTTCGACCTGCTTCAGCTCGAGGATTACGACTGGGTGACCCGGGGCGACAGCGGCGCGAGCGCGCGCGGGATCGCGGCGGTCCAGGCCCGGCTCGGCTATCCGCCCGAGCGGCAGCATTATTTCGCGGGCTTCGTGCTCAGCGCTGACGACCGCGCACAGTGGCACCGGATCGCCGCCGCCATCGAGACGGCGCGGCGGCGCGGCGCCGCCGAAGTGTTCGTCTGGGCTCTGCCGCAGGTGCTTCGAGACGGTTTCACCTGGTTCGATTCGGGAGACGGGGACGTGGACGCTTTCGACGATGTGGGATTTCCGGTGGCGCTGGGGCGGGAGGCGAGCGTCGAGCCGGGCTTCTCGACCGCGGTGGTGACCGGCGCCGGCGGCGGCGAGCAGAGGAACAGCGACTGGGCCGACGCCCGGCTTCGCTTCGACGCCGGGCCGGGGGTGCGCGGCGAGTCGGATCTGCACGCCCTGATCGCCTTCTTCCGGGCCCGGCGGGGCGCGGCCCGGGCCTTCCGTTTCGAGGATCCGTTCGACAACAGCTCGGCCGGGATGACCGGGGAGCCCGGACCGGCGGACCAGGCGCTGGGGGTCGGGGACGGGGTCCGGACCGACTTCGCCCTGGTGAAACATTATGGCGGACAGGAGCGGCGGATCACCCGGCCGGTGGCGGGTTCGGTGCGGGTGTCGGTGGGCGGGGTCGAGCTCGTCGGAGGGTGGACTCTGGGTTCGCTCGGTACGGTGAGCTTCGAGGTGGCGCCGGCGGAGGGGGCGGAGGTCGCGGCGGGGTTCCGGTTCGACGTTCCGGTGCGCTTCGCCGAGGACCGGCTGAGCGTCGGCCGGGCGACGTCTGCTCGGCGACCGGCCTCTCCAGCAGCGCGGCTGGCCCGCGGAGCTCGGCCTCGAAGCCGTTACCCTTCACCGCGACGTCGCCGAGCTCGCCTCTGACCAGGTGGAGCCTTTCCCCGTCCGGATCCTCCCAGTCGACCAGGAACAGCGACACCGACGCCCGGTCCCACCGCCCCGCCTCGAGGTCGGACTCGCCGA
>DASQJV010000054.1:0-7553 GCA_035630855.1 Allosphingosinicella sp.
TCGTCATGCCGGACTTGATCCGGCATCCATGAACACGGATTGTGCAAGTCCGAAGAGACGGTGTTCATGGATCCCGGATCAAGTCCGGGATGACGGGGAGCGAAATGGGCGATCTCATTCTCGTCATCGACGAAGGCACGACCAGCACCCGGGCGATGCTGTTCGGACACGACGGGGCCTGCCTGGCGACCGAGCAGAGGGACCTGACCCAGCATTACCCCCGGCCCGGCTGGGTCGAGCATGACGCCGAGGAGATCTGGGCCTCCAGCCTCGCCTGCGCCCGGGGTGCGGTCGCCGCGGCCGGCGGGGCGGGGCGGGTGGCGGCGGTCGGGATCACCAACCAGCGCGAGACGATCGTCTTCTGGAGCCGGCGGACGGGGCGGGCGCTGGCGCCGGCGATCGTCTGGCAGGACCGGCGCACCGCGGAGCTTTGCGCCCGGCTGAAGGCCGAGGGGCACGAGGAGACGGTTCAGGCCAGGACCGGCCTTCTTCTCGACCCCTATTTCAGCGCCTCCAAGATCGCCTGGGCGCTCGACCATTGGCCGCAGCTAAGGGAGGCGAGCGACGATCTGTGCGTCGGAACGGTGGAGTCCTGGCTCGTCTTCAAGCTGAGCGGCGGCCTCCACGTCTCCGACTCGACCAACGCCTCGCGCACCGCTCTGATGGACATCGGCACGGGCCGGTGGGACGACGGGCTGCTCGGCCTGTGGGGCGTCCCGGAAGCGCTGCTTCCCCGGATCGTCGACTGCGCCGGACCGATCGCGAGCACCCGGCCCGAGCATTTCGGGATCGGGCTGCCGATCGCCGGAATGGCCGGCGACCAGCAGGCCGCCTCGATCGGCCAGGCCTGCCTCGCTCCCGGCGACAGCAAGGCGACCTTCGGGACCGGCGCCTTCATCCTCACCCATGCCGGCACCGAGCCGCCGCGGAGCCGCCACCGCCTCCTCTCCACGATCGCCTGGCAGCTGGACGGGGAGCGCCGCTACGCGCTCGAAGGCTCGGTGTTCGTCGCCGGAAGCCTGATCAAATGGCTTCGCGACGATCTCGGCCTGCTCGCGAGCGCGGCGGAGACCGAGGCGCTCGCCCGCTCCGTTCCGGACAGCGGCGGAGTCCAGATCGTCCCCGGCCACAGCGGGCTTGGAGCGCCTTACTGGAGGCCGGAGGCCCGCGGCGCCATCACCGGCCTCAGCTTCGCGACCGGCCGGGCCGAGATCGCCCGGGCCGCACTCGAGGCGATGGCGCACCAGACCCACGATCTGATGACCGCCTTCGCCGCCGACGGAGCGCCGTGGCAGGCGCTGAAGATCGACGGCGGCATGGCGTCGAACGCCTGGCTGGCCCAGGATCTCGCCGACATGCTCGGAGTCGCGGTCGAGCGGCCGGCGTTCGTCGAGACGACGGCGCTCGGAGCGGCGATGCTCGCCGGGCTGGGCTGCGGCATGTTCGCCTCGCTCGAGGAAGCGGCGACGATGCGAGGCGCGGTGGAGCGGTTCGAGCCGGCGATGGCGGCGGAGGTGCGCGAGGCGAGGCTGGCGGGCTGGAAGAAGGCGGTGGAGGGGGTGCTTGCGTCATCCCGGACTTGATCCGGGATCCATGAACACGGCGGATGGGAGGCCGGCGCTGTCCGTGTTCATGGATCCCGGCGTTCGCCGGGATGACGCTGAACCAACCCTATCTTAACCGCTTTCGCGCTACCTCCGCCGCCATGGCCCAGCGCATCCATCTGATCGCCGCCGCGCGCCCGAACTTCATGAAGGTGGCGCCGCTGTGGCACGCTCTCGAAGCGGCGCCGGGCTTCACGCCGGTGCTGGTCCATACCGGCCAGCATTACGACGTGAACATGTCGGACGCCTTCTTCGCCGACCTCGGGCTTCCGGAGCCCGGTTTCCATCTCGGCGTCGGCTCGGGAAGCCATGCCGAGCAGACCGGCGGGGTGATGATCGCCTATGAGAAGGTGGCCCTGGAAGACCGCCCCGACTGGATAATCGTCGTCGGCGACGTCAACTCGACCGCCGCCTGCGCGATGGTCGGCGGCAAGCTCTCGATCCCCGTCGTCCACCTCGAGGCCGGACTCCGGAGCCGGGACCGGACCATGCCCGAGGAGCTCAACCGCCTCGTCACCGACGTCCTCGCCGACGTGCTCTGGACCCCGTCGCCCGATGCCGACGAGAACCTCCTCGCCGAGGGCATTCCGGCCGGCCGGATCAGCCGGGTCGGCAACATCATGCTCGACAGCTTCGAGCTGGTCCGGCCCGCGATCGAGGCCGCCGACGTCGCCGGCGAGCTCGGGCTCGAGCGCGGCTCCTACGGAGTCGTCACCCTCCACCGTCCGTCCAACGTCGACGATCCCGCCCAGCTCGTCCGACTCGTCGACGCCCTGGTCGAGGCCCAGCGGCGGCTGCCGCTGGTCTTCCCGGTCCACCCGCGCACCGCGAAGCGCCTCGCCGGAGCGCTGTTCGACAGCCGCCTGGCCCGCGCCGGGGTCCGGCTGGTCGAGCCTCTGCCCTATGTGCGGTTCATGAGCCTGGTGACCGGCGCGGCGGCGGCGATCACCGATTCGGGGGGGATCCAGGAGGAGACCACCTATCTCGGCATCCCCTGCCTGACCCTGCGCGAGAATACGGAGCGGCCGGTGACGATCAGCGAGGGGACCAACCGGCTGGTGACTCCCGAGACCCTGCTGCTCGAGATCGAGCGGGCGCTGACCGGGCCGCGGCCGGTGCGCTGCCCCGAGCTGTGGGACGGGAAGACGGCGGCGCGCTGCGTCGAGGATTTGCGGCGACGGTCGGCGGTGGCGAAGCTACCGGTGGCGGAGGCGGGTGAGCTCGCCGCCCGCTACGCTGGCGGCGAGCGGCGAAGGGCCGGGGGCGAGAGCTATCGCCGCTCCTGATCTGCCTCCCCGCGCGAAGCGGGGGGAGGGGGACCATGCGAAGCATGGTGGAGGGGTAGCTGGCGAGGCCTGAGCGATTCTCGCGCGAACCTCTCAGTCTTGCGCCATTTACCCCTCCACCCCGCTACGCGGGGTCCCCCTCCCCATCTCGCGATGGGGAGGCAAGCCACGTGTCGTCGATCATCTTGATGATGGCGGAGAAATCCTTGCCGGCGCCGCCCAGCTCGGCGAAGCGGGCGTAGAGCGTTTCGGCTTCGGAGCCCATCGGCGTGTAGGCGTCGACGCTCTGCGCCGCCTCCATCGCCAGCTTCAGATCCTTGAGCATCAGCGCCGTCGCGAAGCCGCCTTCATAGTCGCGGTCGGCGGGAGTCGCCGGGCCGACCCCCGGCACCGGGCAATAGGTGGTCATCGACCAGCATTGGCCCGACGCCTTGGAGGCGATGTCGAAGAAGGTCTGCGGGTCGAGGCCGAGCTTCCGGGCCAGCACGAAGGTCTCGCAGGTGGCGACCATCGAGGCGCCGAGCAGCATGTTGTTGCAGATCTTCGCCGCCTGGCCCGAGCCCGGGCCGCCGGCATGGATCACCGCCTTGCCCATCTTCTCCAGGATTTCGCGGGCCCGCCCGAACGCCTCGTCGCTGCCGCCGACCATGAAGGTGAGCGTGCCGGCGTCGGCGGCGGCGATCCCGCCGGAGACGGGGGCGTCGACCATCGCATAGCCGGCCGCCGCCGCTTTCTCGATCTCCTCGCGCGCGGTGGCGACGTCGATGGTCGAGCAGTCGATCAGGAGGGCGCTGGCAGGCGCGGTTCCGATGACGCTCGATTCGTAGACGTCGCGGACATGCTTGCCGGCGGGGAGCATGGTGACGACCGCCTCGGCGTCCGCAACCGCCTCGGCCGCGGAGCCGGCGCGGGCGCAGCCATTCGCCTCGGCCTTGGCCAGGGCCGCCTCGCTGAGGTCGAAGGCGCGCACCTCGTGCCCCGCCTTGACGAGGTTCGCGGCCATCCCGCCGCCCATGTTGCCGAGCCCGATGAATGCGATCCGTGCCATTTTGTCCTACCTCGTCATGCCGGCGAAGGCCGGCATCCATGAACACCGGCTTCTCCGGACTTCAACCGTCCGTGTTCATGGATTCCGGCTTTCGCCGGAATGACGATCACTTCCCAGTCCACTCCGCCCTGCGCTTGTCGACGAACGCCGCCATGCCTTCCTTCTGGTCCTCGGTTCCGAACAGGCCGTGGAACAGGCGGCGCTCGAAGACGATGCCCTGGGCGAGGCCGGTCTCGAAGGCGGCGTTGACCATCTCCTTGGTGGCGACGGCCGCGAGCGGCGCCATCGCGGCGATCGCCTCGGCGGTCTTCATCGCCTCGTCGAGCAGCTCGGCCGCCGAAACGACCCGGGCGACGAGGCCGGAGCGCTCGGCCTCCTCCGCACCCATCATCCGGCCGGTCAGGCACATCTCCATCGCCTTGGCCTTGCCGACGGCTCGGGTCAGGCGCTGCGAGCCGCCCATGCCCGGGGTGACCCCGAGCTTGATCTCGGGCTGGCCGAACTGGGCGGTGTCGGCGGCGATGATGAAGTCCGCCATCATCGCCACCTCGCAGCCGCCGCCGAGCGCATAGCCGGCGACCGCGGCGATCCACGGCTTGCGGGTGGCGGTCACCTTCTCCCAGCCCTGGAAGAAGTTGGAGCCGTACATCGACGCGAAGCCCTGGTCCGACATCTCCTTGATGTCGGCGCCGGCGGCGAAGGCGCGCTCGCTTCCGGTGAGGATTGCGCAGCGCTGGCTGTCGTCGGAATCGTAGGCGGCGAAGGCATGGATGAGCTCGGCGAGGACCGATGTGTTGAGGGCGTTCAGCGCCTTGGGCCGGTTGAGGGTGATCAGCGTGACCGCGCCGCGCTGCTCGACCAGGATGTTTTCGTAGTTCATTCTTCCTCCGTCATCCCGGGCTTGACCTGGGATCCATGAACACCGCCGCGCGAGAAGTGCAACCGTCCGTGTCCGTGGATCCCGGCCTTCGCCGGGATGACGGTCACAACGGAGTCCATTCCTCGCCTTCCGGCATCGGCGCGAAGATGGTGTCGATCAAGTGCTGGGTGACCGCTTCGGGCGTCGGCGGCTCCCAGCGCGGCCGGTTGTCCTTGTCGACGAGCAGGGCTCGGACGCCCTCGACGAAGTCGTGGCGCTGCACGACCCGGGTGGCGACCGCATATTCCTGGCGCATCTCGTGGCCGAAATCCTGGACCCGGGCGCCGTCGTAGAGGAGCCGGAGCGAGACCTTGCAGGCCTGCGGGCTCTTGGCGCGGAGGGTCTCGAGCTCCTTCCTCGCCCAGTCGGAGGCGTCCGACTCGAGCGCGGCGAGGATCTCCTCATAATCGTCGGAAGCGAACAGCCGGTCGATCCGCTCCAGATTCGCCTCGATCCGGGCCGGCGGCGGAGTGACGCTGCACTCCTCGAGCAGGGTCTCGACCCGTCCGGGCTCGGCGAGGATCCTCGCCTTGAGGTCGTCCAGCGCAAGCGAGGGGACATAATGGGTCGCGAGGCCGACCCGAAGGCACTCGGCGCCGTCGAGCCTGGCGCCGGTCAAGGCGAGGAAATGGCCGGCGCGGCCGGGCAGGCGCGGCAGGTACCAGCCGCCGCCGACGTCGGGGAAGAGGCCGATCGCCGTCTCCGGCATGGCGAATCGCGTGTTCTCGGTCGCGACCCGGTAGCGGCAAGGCTGCGAGATGCCGACCCCGCCGCCCATCGTGATCCCGTCCATGAAGGCGATCGTCGGCTTCATGTAGGTGAAGAGGAGGTGGTTGAGCCGATATTCCTCGTGGAAGAAGGCCCTCGCTTCCGCCCCGTCGCCGGCGCCGCTCCTGGCGAGCATGACGACGTCGCCCCCGGCGCAGAAGCCGCGGCCGTCGGCATGGTCGATCATCACCGCCTGTACCGCCGGATCCTCGCGCCAGGGCAGCAGCGCCTCGATCATGGCGCTGCACATGTCCCGGGTGAGGGCGTGGATCGTCTTCGGGCGGTTGAGGCGGAGGCGGCCGACCTTGCCTTCGATCCGGGTGATGAGGTCGGGAGTCATGCGCCCTCGTCATCCCGGCGAAGGCCGGGATCCATGAACACCGAAGTATTCAGGCTCCAGCCGACCGTGTTCATGGATCCCGGATCAAGTCCGGGATGACGGGCCACGCGGGTCACTGCCTGAGCATGTCCCGGGCGACGATCACGCGCATGATCTGGTTGGTGCCCTCGAGGATCGAATGGACCCGGAGGTCGCGCCAGAAGCGCTCGACCGGATAGTCCTGGAGATAGCCGTA
Source organism: Allosphingosinicella sp. (assembly GCA_035630855.1). Lineage (GTDB taxonomy): Bacteria > Pseudomonadota > Alphaproteobacteria > Sphingomonadales > Sphingomonadaceae > Allosphingosinicella. The sequence goes on from DASQJV010000054.1 coordinate 6,201, forward strand.
GCCGCCGTGGAGCTGGAGGGCGCGGTCGACGACCGAGGAGCCGGTGTCGGTGGCGAGGCGCTTGGCCATGGCGGCGAAGCGCGACTTGTCGGGGGCGTTCTCGGTCACCTTCACGGCCGCCGCGTAGAGCAGCATCCGCGCCGCCTGGAGCTCGGTCTCCATGTCGGCGAGGGTGAACTGGGTCGCCTGGAAGTCGGCGATGGGCTGGCCGAACTGCTTCCTCTCCCTGGTGTAGGCGACCGCCTCGTCTAGGCAGCGCTGCGCTCCGCCGAGCGAGCAGGCGCCGATGTTGAGCCGGCCGCCGTCGAGCCCCATCATCGCGATCCGGAAGCCCTCGCCCTCGCCGCCGACCAGATTCTCCGCGGGCACCCGGACCTCGTCGAAATTGACCTGGGCGGTCGGCTGCGAATGCCAGCCGAGCTTCTTTTCCTGGGCGCCGAAGCTGACTCCCGGCATGTCCTTCTCGATCACCAGGCAGGAGATGCCCTTCGGCCCCTCCTGGCCGGTGCGGACCATGGTCACATAGACCTCGTTCTCGCCGCCGCCCGAGATGAAGGCCTTGGAGCCGGAGACGACGTAGAAGTCGCCGTCCTTCACCGCCCTGGTCTTGAGCGCCGCCGCGTCGGAGCCCGAGCCCGGCTCGGTCAGGCAATAGCTCCCCATCCGCTCCATCGGGATCATCGAGGGAAGGTATCTCTCCTTCACCGCCGCCGAGCCGAAGCGGTCGATCATCCAGCTCGCCATGTTGTGGATCGAGATGAAGGCCGAGGTGGACGGGCAGCCATAGGCCATCGCCTCCATGATCAGCGCCGCCTCGAGCCGCCCGAGCCCGATTCCGCCGCTCTCCTCGGAGACGTAGATCGAGCCGAAGCCGAGCCCCGCCGCCTCGCGGATCGTGTCGCGCGGGAAGATGTGCTTCTCGTCCCATTCCGCCGCGTGGGGCGTGATCGCGTCGGCGGTGAAGCTGCGCGCCATCTCCTGGATCTGGCGCTGCTCGTCGGTGAGGTCGAACTGGCTCATGCCCGCGCTCTAGCGCGTGGAGCGGGAATCGCAATCGGAAGGGTTCAGGCGAAGATCTTCAAAGCGCTGACGACCGCGACCACGAACGCCGCCATAGCGGCCATTCTTATGGTCAGCCGAATTTCCATGGCGTTCATCTCGGCCCGGAAGCTCGTGGAGAGTTCCTTCATTTCGGAACGGAGGCTGGTGGAAAGCTCCTTCATGTCGGAGCGGAGGCTGGTGGAAAGCTCACTCATTTCCGAGCGGAGGCTGGTAGTAAGCTCACTCATTTCGGAACGGAGGCTGGTGGAAAGCTCCTTCATCTCCGCCCTCAGGCCGATATCCACCTCTCGA
>DASQJV010000055.1:0-2165 GCA_035630855.1 Allosphingosinicella sp.
CGCGAGGATCGAGCGCGCCTGGGCCGTCGCCTGATGCTCGAGCCGGCCGCCGCCGATCGATCCGGAAAGGCCGGTCTCGGTGACGACCATCCGGGCGCCCGGCCCGCGCGGGGCCGAGCCCTCGGTGGCGAGGATCGTGACCAGCGCCGCCGGCCCCCGGTCGAGGGCTTCGCGCGCCTGGCGGGTCCAGTCAGCCATTGCGCGCCCTCAGCTCGTCGATCGCTGCGAGGACCCGCTCGGGCGTGGCGGGCGCGTCGAGGCCGGGCAGCCCCTTGCCGGGCGCCGCCGCGGCGACGGCCTGGGTCAGCGCCGAGAAGACCGAGATGGCGAGCATCAGCGGCGGCTCGCCGACCGCCTTCGAGCGGTGGATCGTCTCCTCGACATTCTCGCCGCGCTCCCAGATCGCGATCTCCATATGCGCAGGACGGTCGTTGGCGGTCGGGATCTTGTAGGTGGACGGGGCGTGGGTCAGCAGCCGGCCGCGTTCGTCGAAGACCAGCTCCTCGGTCGTCAGCCAGCCCATGCCCTGGATGAAGCCGCCCTCGATCTGGCCGAGGTCGATCGCCGGGTTGAGCGACCGGCCGACGTCGTGGAGGATGTCGACGGCGGCGACCCTGTGCTCGCCGGTCAGGGTATCGATCACCACCTCGCTCAGAGCGGCGCCATAGGCGAAATAGAGGAACGGCCGGCCGCTGTGGGTGGCGCGGTCGTAATGGATCTTCGGAGTCGCGTAGAAGCCGGTGGCGAGCAGCGGGATACGGGCGAGATGGGCCCGTCGGCAGAGCTCGGCGAAGCTCCATTCCCCGGAGCCCTCCTGGCCCGCGGCGAAGGTGTCGAGCCGCTCCTTGATGGTCTCGGCGGCATTCTTCGCGGCCATCCCGTTGAGGTCCGAGCCCGAGGAGGCGGCGGTGGCGGAGGTGTTGGGCACCTTGTCGGTCCGGGTCGAGCTGACCTTGACCGTCCCGACCGGCACCCCGAACACGTCCGCCACCACCTGGGCGACCTTGATCATCAGGCCCTGGCCCATCTCGGTTCCGCCATGGTTGAGGTGGATCGAGCCGTCGGCATAGACGAGCACGAGGGCCCCGGCCTGGTTGAGATGGGTGGTGGTGAAGCTGATCCCGAACTTGACCGGAGTGAGGGCGAGGCCCTTCTTGAGCACCCGGTGCGAGGCGTTGAACGCCTCCACCTCCGCCCGCCGCGCGGCGTAGCCGGAGCGCTCGGCCAGCGCCGCGATCAGCTCGGGCGCGACATTGTCCTCGACGGTCATGTGATAGGGCGTCACGTCGCGGCCCGGGCCGTAGAGGTTGGCCTGCCGCACCTGGAGCGGATCGTGCCCCAGATGCCCTGCGATCGCGTCCATCACCCGCTCGATCGCCATCATCCCCTGCGGCCCGCCGAACCCCCGGAAGGCGGTGTTGGAGACGGTGTGGGTCTTCAGGCGATGGGAGACGATTTCGACGGCGGGCAGATAATAGCAATTGTCGGCGTGGAACATCGCCCGGTCGCTGATCGCGAGGCTGAGGTCGACGGTTGCGCCGCAACGCGCGGCGAGGACGATCCTTATGCCTTCGATCCGGCCTTCGCCGTCGAAGCCGACCTCGTAATCCGCCCTGAAATCGTGGCGCTTGCCGGTCATCACCATGTCGTCGTCGCGGTCGGCGCGGATCTTGGCCGGCCGGCCGGTCTTGGCGGCGACCAGGGCGCAGGCGGCGGCATAGGCGGCGGCCTGGGTCTCCTTGCCGCCGAAACCGCCGCCCATCCGCCGAACCTCGACCGTCACGTCGGCGCTCCGCAGGCCGAGCAGGTTGGCGATCAGGTGCTGGACCTCGCTCGGATGCTGGGTCGAGCTGACGACATGGACCTGGCCCCGCTCGCCGGGCGTGGCGAGCGCGGCCTGGCCCTCGAGGTAGAAATGCTCCTGCCCGCCCATTTCGAGGCTCCCGGACAGGCGATGCTCAGCCCCGTCCAGCGCCGCCCGGGCATCGCCCCTAGCCATGCGCTGCGCGGGTTCGAGATCGGAGCCGGCGTCGAAAGCGTCGGCGATAGTGACGAGGGCGGGGAGGGGCCCGGTCTCGATCTTCGCCAGCCGGGCCGCGACCCGGGCGGCGCGGGTGCCGGTCGCGGCGACGACGAACAGCGGCTGGCCGGGGTAGAGGATCTCG
>DASQJV010000056.1:0-10542 GCA_035630855.1 Allosphingosinicella sp.
ACGCCAGGATCGCCTTCGTTCTGATCGACGGCGAGTTCGAGGCGGGGCTCGCAGGCTGAGCGACCGACTCGGTAGACGCTTCGCTAACCTGTTCGCCGCTAAGAGGTCCGATGCTTCCGCGCGTCGCCCTTCTCCTCGCCCTGGCGCCCCTGGCCTCTTGCGGCTCACCCGCTCGAGGCGCGCAGTCCGGCGAGACGCGGACCTTCGACGTCGGGCCATCCGACGATCCCGACCGGATCCGGTTCACCATCCCCGCCCCCTATCTGGAGCGCGAGCCGGACCTTCGGGATCTCACGACCACCAGGCCGAGCCTCACCGTGCTCCTGGCCGACTTCGACCCGGCTCCAGCGAGCCGACGCGGCGACCCAGCGACGGGCTACCTGCGGGTCGGCTGGACCAAGGAAGGCAGCATCAAGCGAAGGACGGACGGAAGCTGGCTCAACCATTATTCGACCTACAACGAGCCGGCGCCCGACCTCCTCGGCATGAAGCGGCGGCTGACGGCGCACCGGCGCTTCGGCGACAACAGCTTCTTGCTGGTCGAGCCTCCCGGCAACACCATGATCGTGTGCGAGCAACTCGTCTCCCGCGTGCCCATGGTCTGCACGATGGCGGCGGAATATGAGAAAGGCCTGCTGATCGAGCTGTCCTTCGATCCCGTCCACCTGACGGAGTGGAAGCAGCTGCGTCGCAGGGCCGAAGCCTTCGTGCGCCCGCGGGTCGCCTTCGGAGAGCAGACTCCGCTCGGCTGGTGAACGCAGGGCTGGGGAAAGTGGCGCGCCCAGAAGGATTCGAACCTCCGGCCCCCAGATTCGTAGTCTGGTGCTCTATCCAGCTGAGCTATGGGCGCGCGGGAGAGGGCGACATAGGAGCATGGGCGGCGGGGCGCAACCCCGCCCGCACCGGCGGGGGCCGGTGTTGCCGGCCCGGGGCGCTCCGCCTAGGAGGAGCCATGCCCGGCCTTCGCTCTCCGCTCGCCGTCCTGCCGCTTCTCCTGCTCGCGGCCGGCTGCGCGGCGCCGGGGCCCTATCCGTCGCTCGCCCCGCGCCCGGCCGAGAAGGCCTATGCCGAGGATGCCGAGGAGCGCAGGCCCACTCCGCAGCCCGACGATCCGGCGCTTGCCGACGAGATCGACCGCCTCCTCGCCGAGGCGAAGGCGGGAGCAAGCGAGTTCGACTCGGCCTTGCCGGCGGCCCAGGCGGCGGCGAGCGCGGCGGGCGCCTCGGGAAGCGATTCGTGGATCGAGGCGCAGCAGGCCCTGTCCCGGCTCGAGGCCGCCCGGGCCCGGACGACCGCGGCGCTGGCCGACCTCGACCGGCTCGCGGTAGAGCGCGCCGGCGCCGGGACGCTCGGCCCGGGCGATGCCGAAAGGCTTCGGCGGGCGACCGAAGAGATGCAGGCGCTGGCCGACTCCCAGGCCGACCGCCTTCGGCGGCTGGGTGAGAGCCTTCTTTCCCTTTGATCCCTCCCCTCCCTTACAGGGAGGGGGAGTTCAGCGCGGCGGCGGCGTGGAGCTTGGCGAGCTCGACATAATGGGCGACCCCGGCGCGCTGGCCGGCGAGCTCCTCCTCCGTGAGGTCGCGGACATATTTGGCCGGTCGGCCGGCCCAGAGCTGGCCCGCCGGGATCCGCCGCCCGGGCGCGAGCAAAGCGCCGGCCGCGAGCATGGCGCCGCTCTCGATCTCGCAGCCGTCCATGACGATCGCTCCGAGGCCGACGAAGGCGCGGTCGTGCAGGATGCAGCCGTGGACCATCGCCATATGGCCGATCAGCACCTCCTCGCCGACGATCGTCGGAAGGCCGGCCGGATTGCCCGGCCTCGGCGAATCGACGTGGAGGACGCTGCCGTCCTGGATGTTGGTTCGGGCGCCGATCCGGATCGAATTGACGTCGCCCCTCAGCACGCAATTGTACCAGATGCTGGCTTCCGCGCCGATCTCGATATCCCCGATGAGGACCGCCCCCGCCGCCACGAACGCGCTCGGGTCGATATGCGGCACCTTGCCGCCCAGCGGGATCAGCTTCGCCATTGCTCGCGCCTCATCTCGTAGACGATGACCGGACCGTCCGCCCACAAAGCGGTGGAATAATCGAGATCAGGCCGACGGGTCATCCCAAGCCGGATCATCAGGCCCCAGCTCGGCCTGTTGCCCTCGACGGTGAGGGCGACGACCCGTTCGGCCGCGAGCCTATCGAAGGCGAAATCGAGCGAGGCGGTCGCCGCCTCCTTGGCATAGCCCCGGCCCCAGCTGTCCTCGCGGAACCTCCAGCCGACCTCATATTCGCCCTCGACCGGGCTTTCGGGATCGTCGGCGATCTTGAGGCCGCAAAATCCGAGCAGCTCGCCGTCCGACCTGCGCTCGACCGCCCAGAAGGTGAAGCCGCGCTCCTCCTGCCAGGCCATGAAGCGCTCCCGGACAACCGCCTCATGCTGCTCCGCAGTCCGAAGCCCGCCCAGCCAGCGCATCACGGGCTCGACGTTGAGGTGGCGGATGTAGGGCTCGATATCCTCCTCGCGCCAGGCGCGAAGGACGAGCCGGGGAGTCTCGAGGATCACGGCTTCAGGACCCCCGGGAGCCAGGCCTGCCAATCCTCGAGCAGCGGCAGGATGCTGGCATAATCGTCCGTCCAGCCCGGGAAGCCGGGGCGGCCGAGCAGCGGGCGCCATTCATGGGCGTCCTCGCCGGTCGCGATCCTCAGGGTCATCAACGTCTCCTCGTCCTTGGCCATCGCCACCCAGATGGAGCGCGACAGGTTGCGCCCAGTCTCCTCGGGCCCGGGCGAATAGTCGAAGGCCGCGGCGCGCCAGCCGTCGCGCTTCGCCGCCGCGGCGAGCACCGGCTCGAGGTCGAGATAGCGGTTGGAGATGTGGACGAGCAGAAGCCCGTCGGGCTTGAGCGCGCGCCGGTAGACCTGGAGCGCCTCGCGGGTGAGGAGGTGGATCGGGATGGCGTCCGAGGAGAAGGCGTCGACGGCGAGCAGGTCGAGCCGGCCCGCGGGCTCGCGCGAGAGGCTGAGCCGGGCGTCGCCGAGCACCACCCTGGCGTTCGGCGCGCATCGCGACAGGAAGGTGAAATGGGCCGGGTTACGGGCGATCCGGACCATCGCCGGATCGATCTCGAAGAATCGCCAGTCCTGGCCGGGCAAGGCGTAGCAAGACAGGGTCCCGGTGCCGAGGCCGACCACGCCGACGGCGGCGTCGGGGCCGTGGAAGAGCGGCAGCGAGTCGAGGGCGTGGCCGATCCCCGAGCGGCGGGCATAATAAGAGGTCGGCTCGGTCTCGCCGCCGGGCGTGAGGTTCTGGACTCCGTGGAGGGTGGTGCCGTGGGTCAGCTGGCGCGACGGCGGGCTTCGCCGGGTGGTGACCGTATAGACCCCGAAATAGGAGCGGGTGCGGACTCCGGCGCGGCTCTCCTCGAGCTTGGTCCAGCCGCCGTAGCTCAGCATCAGGGCGGCGAGGCCGAGCGCGAAGGCGGGGGGCCAGCCGATGAAGGCCAAGGCGATCAGCGAGATCAGGATGCTTCCGAGAAGCGCTGTGCCCTCGCTCGCGAACGGGCCCAGATTCCAGTCGACCGCCCAGGAGAGGGCCAGGACGCCGATCACCGCCAGCCAGCGCAGCCGCGCCGGCATGTCCTCCGCCCAGGGGATGAAAGGCGATTGCGGGATCAGCAGGGCCGCGGCGACGATGAGCAGGGGATGCTCGTAGGCCCAGTCGAACAGGGTCGGGGCCAGGATCGCGCAGAACATCCCGCCCAGCACCCCGCCCAGCGCCATCGCCAGGTAGAAGGCGGTGAGGTGGGCGGGCTCCGGGCGCCTCCGGTACATCTCGGCATGAAGGGCGACGGCGACGATCAGAAGCAGAAGCAGCCCCAGGGTCGCGGTGACGAAAGGCAGCTCCGATCCGCCGCTGAAGGCGAAGCCGCCGGCGACGAGGAGGAAGAGGGGCGCGAGCATGACGATGAGGTTCGCCGCCCCGCGGCGGTGCGCGAAGGCGATGACGAAGCTCAGCAGATAGAGAGCGAGCGGAAGCACCCAGAGCAGGGGCACCGCGACGATGTCGGTGGTGAGGTGGGTCGTGGTCGAAAGCATCAGCCCCGACGGCACCGCGGCGAGCGCCACCCAGTGGATCAGCCGGCGCAGGCTCGGCGCCGGCCCCGCCGCTTTCGGCACCTCCTCGACCGCCGCCGCCGGGACGGTGAGCGCGCAGGCCACGACCATCAGGACGAGCAGGGCATAGCCGGCGGACCACAAAAGGCTCTGCTGGTTCAGGGTCAGGAACGGCTCGACCAGCAACGGGTAGGAGAGCAGCCCGGCGAAGCTTCCGAGGTTGGAGGCGGCGTAGAGCGGATAGGGATCGCCGCGGCTGCTCTCCAGCGCGTACCAGCGCTGCATCAGCGGCGCCTGGGCGGAGACGATGAAGAAGAGCGGACCGATCGAGCTCGCCAGGAACCACGGCGCCCACAGGGCCGGGGCGGCGTCGGCGGGAAGGATCGCGGCCGATACGCCGATCGGGAGCCACAAGGCGGCGACCGCGAACAGCGCCAGATGGAGGCCGGCCTGCCGCCGCGGCCGAAGCCTGGTCAGGAAATGGGCGTAGGCGTAGCCGGCGAGCAGCAGGCCCTGGTAGACCAGCATCGCGCTGTTCCAGACCGCCGGCGCGCCGCCCAGCCTCGGCAAGGCCATCCGCGCGATCATCGGCTGGGTCAGGAAGAGCAGGAACGATCCGGTCAGGACGGTCAGCAGGAACAGCGGCCTGGCGAAGCGCTCCCGGTCCTGGCTCATCTCGGCGGCGATTCTCATTCGGCTTCCAGGGCGGCAGAGAGACGGGTCAGCACCTCGATCGCTTCGTCGACATGGTCGAGGTGGGTCCGGAAGGACAGGATCGCGCAGCGCAGCCAGTCGGCCCCGTCGATCCGGGTGCCGCTGAGGAACACCCGGCCCTCTTCCTGGAGCCTGTGAAGCAGGCGGCGGTTGAAATCGTCCGCATCGCCCGAGGCGGGGCGGTAGCGGAAGGCGACGATCGAGAGGTCCGGAGCCGGCCCCATCTCCCATCCCGGCATCGCCGACATCCGCTCGTGGAAATAACGGGCGAGCGCGATCTTCTCGGACTGCGCCGCCCGGAAGGCGCTCACTCCCGCGAGCTGGAGCGGAAGCCACAGCCTCAGCGCCCGGAAATGGCGGGTCAGCTCGGGCGAGAGATCGCCCGGCGAAGGCCCGACGTCGGTCTCGGCGAAGGGTCGGATATAATCGGCGCTGGCGCTGAACGCGTCGAGCAGCATCCGGCCCTCGCGGGCGACGACCGCGCCGGTCCCGTAGGGCAGGAACAGGGTCTTGTGCGGATCGAGCGCCACCGTATCGGCCCGCTCGATCCCGCCCAGCGCGGCCCGCCCTTCCTCGCACAGCATGAACAGGCCGCCATAGGCGCCGTCGACATGGAACCAGGCGCCATAATGCTCGCAGAGGCGGGCGATGTCGGCGAGTGGGTCGACGGCGCCCGAGTCGACGGTGCCCGCGGAGGCGACGACCAGCCAGGGCCGGATTCCATCGGCCTGGTCCCTCGCCAAGAGCTCTTCGAGCCTGTCCGCGCGCATTCGGTGACGCTCGTCGGTGGGAACGAAGCGCAGCGGCGCCCGCCGGCGGCCGGCGATCCGCAAGGCCTTCTCGATGCAATGATGAGCGGTGGCGCTCAGGTAGACGGCGCCCCCGCCCTCCTCGTCGCGGGCTTCGCGGGCGGCGACGATGGCGGTGAGATTGGCCAGGCTCCCGCCGGACGTCAGGGTCCCGGCGGCGGTGTCCGGAAAGCCGATCGTCCGGGCGAGCCAGGCGACCGTGGCGTTCTCCATCCGGACGGCGCCCGGGGCCGCCGGGGCGAAGCCGGCATATTTGTTCGACGCGGCCGCCAGGAAGTCGCCGATCGCCGAATGGAATAGGCCGCCGCCGGGTACATAGCCCATGAAGCGGGGCGAGGCGGTGGTGATGCCCGGCCGGTCGACGCAGCGGTCGAGATAGCCGAGGGCCACATCCGCCGGCCGGCCTTCTTCGTCGAATTCGGGATCGAGTGGAGACCCGAACGGGTCCCCTGCGCCGCGATAGGACGGTCCTTCCGGCAATTCTTCCAGGAAACGCTCCGCATGGGCGATGGCCGCCGCCGCCAGCGCCACTCTCTCCCGGGCTCCGGGCTCGAGCGGAGATGCCGCGGCCTGAAGCCTGACGAGCTCGGCCCGAGCCGCCTCGCTCATGCGCCGAGCAGCCTCGCCGCCACCGGCGCGTGGTAGCTGAGGACGCCCGAGCAGCCCGCCCGCTTGAACGCCATCAAAGTCTCCAGGACGAGGGCGTCGCGGTCGCCGGCGCCGGCCGCGGCGGCGGCCTCGATCATCGCATATTCGCCTGACACCTGATAGGCGAAGACCGGCACCTCGAAGCGCTCCTTCACCCGCCGGACGATGTCGAGATAGGGCAGGCCGGGCTTGACCATGACGCTGTCGGCGCCCTCGGCGAGGTCGAGCGCGACCTCGCGCAGCGCCTCCTCGGCATTGGCGGGATCCATCTGGTAGCTCTTCTTGTCGCCCTTCAGCAGGCCGCCCGAGCCGACCGCGTCGCGGAACGGCCCGTAGAAGGCGCTCGCATATTTGGCGGCATAGGCCATGATCTGGACGTTGACATGGCCCTCGCGCTCGAGCGCCGAGCGGATCGCGCCGACCCGTCCGTCCATCATGTCCGACGGAGCGACGATGTCGGCGCCGGCCGCGGCCTGGACCAGGGCCTGCTCGACGAGCATGGCGCTGGTCTCGTCGTTCAGGACATAGCCCGCTTCGTCGACCAGCCCGTCATGGCCGTGCGCCGTATAGGGATCGAGGGCGACGTCGGTGAGCACTCCGATCTCGGGCGCGGCGTCCTTCACCGCCTTCACCGCCCGGCAGATCAGATTGTCGGGGTTGAGCGCCTCGCGGGCGTCTTCGGTGCGGAGCCCGCGCGGCGTGTTGGGAAAGAGGGCGACGCAGGGGATGCCGAGGTCGCGCGCTTCGCACGCCATTTTACCCAGTCGATCGACCGAGCGGCGCGACACGCCGGGGAGGCTGGCGATGGGCTCCTCGGCCCCCTGCCCTTCGGCGATGAACAAAGGCCAGATCAGGTCCGCCGGGGTCAGCACCGTCTCGGCGAACAGAGCCCGGCTCCACGCGGCGGCGCGGGTTCGGCGCAGGCGCAAGGCGGGGAAAGCGGCGTTGCTCATGGCCGCGGCTGTAACGCCCCTTGGCACGGCTGCAAAGCGCGCTCCGGGACTTCCTTGTGTCGCAGCCGGAACGATGGCATCCTCGACGGGCGAAAGCAGACTTCCACGCTCACTTTTGGGGATGAAAGGGGCAGTCGATGAAGTTCACCAGAAAGCTCGCCTTGCGCATGGGGGTCGTGGCCGCGGCCATGGTCGCCGGGACCGGCCCGGCCCAGGCCCAGCCCAATCCGGTCCTCTACCTGACCGGCCTCGAATATTATTCCGCCGGCGGCAAGAACTGGGTCCGGCACCGCTACGACGTGTTCAACAAGGAGCAATATCCCGCCGCCATGTTCGCCGCGGCGCCGGCGCTCCCGCCCTGCGGGAACAACACCAACAGCTCGCGCACCTGGGTCGACTTCTTCGATTCGCGCGGCAAGCGCCTCTACGGCTTCTGCTCGCTCGGAAGCCCGAGCGACCTCGGCAAGATCTGGTTCGCGACCGAGGAGGGCACGATCCCGCCCAGCTACGTCTACATCGTGATCACCGACCGCCAGACCAACAAAACCTTTAAGTCGAACCTGGCGGACACGACGCTTTAACGAACCGAAATCCTCCCCGAGCTCGCCTCGGGGAGGGGGACCGCGGCGCGAAGCGCCGTGGTGGAGGGGCAATTCTGAGTCCGGATTTCCCCTCCACCGCGCTTCGCGCGGTCCCCCTCCCCGAGACAAGCTCGGGGAGGAATTGAGAAGGCAGGGCACTTGCGCCGCTCGCCCGGCGTTGCCACCTTGTGCCCTTGACCCTTCCAGTCCCCAAACAAGCCGTCCTCATCGTCAACGCCCACTCCCGGAAGGGACAGGCGCTGTTCGCCGAATCCGCGGCGAAGCTCCGGGCGGCGGGGATCGAGCTCACCGGCGCCCACGCGATCCGCGACCCGCGCAAGCTCGTCCCGACGGTCAAGGAGGCGGTCCGCAGCGGCGCTCCGATGGTCATCGTCGGCGGCGGCGACGGCTCGCTTTCCTACACGGTGGACGAGGTTGTCGACCGCGACTGCGTTTTCGCCTTGCTCCCGCTCGGGACCGCCAACAGCTTCGCCCGGACGCTCGGAATCCCGCTCGACCTCGACGGAGCGATCGAGGTCATCGCCACGGGGCAGAGGCGGCGGATCGACCTCGGCATGATCAACGACGATTATTTCGCCAATTGCGCGGCGATGGGCCTGTCGCCGATGATCGGCGAAGGGGTTCCGCACAACCTCAAGCGCTACCTCGGCCGCTTCGGATACCTGATCTGGGCAATCTGGTGCCTGATCCGATTCCACGCCTTCCGCCTGACCGTCCGAGGCGAAGGCATAAACGAGACCCTGTGGGCGACCGAGGTCCGGATCGCCAACGGCGGCCATCACGGCGGAGTCGAGCTGATCGAAAGCGCCGAGGTCGACAGCGGCCAGATCATCGTCCAGGCGGTGGTCGGGCGCCGCGCCTCGAGCCTGATCTGGGACTGGTTCTCCAAATATTTCAAGCTCCCGGCGCGCCACCGCACCACCCGCGAGTTCCACGCCGCCGAGCTGACCATCGAGACGAGGCCGAGACAGCGCATCTCGATCGACGGCGAGGTGCTGGCCAGGACCCCGATCGTCGCCCGGGTCGCGCAATGCGCGATCGAGGTGGTCGTGCCGGCGTGATCCGGCGCCCTATCGCTTCCCCGCGAAGGCCGGGATCCAGCCCTTCCGCCCGTGCCGCTGGGCCCCGGCCTTCGCCGGGGAACCCCGGGTCCGGCAGGGAGATCACCCCGTCGGATTGAGCCTGCCGCCCGGCTCGGCCGCCGCCTGGGCCTCCTCGAGACATTCCTCCGGGCCCGGCGGCGGGCCCATCCGGCCCTTCCGCCAGCCGCCGTGGAGGTAGAAGGCGATCGCCATTGCCATGTTGGCGAACGAGCTGACCGGGAAGCTCAGCCAGAGGGCGTCCGCTCCGAGCCAGGGATAGGCGCCGAGCGCGAAGCCGAGCCGGACTGGAACCAGCCCGACGAACAGGATGATCAGCGGCCCGATCACCGCGCCGTTCGCCCGGACCGTCCCGAACAGGACGAGGGTCACACCGAACAGCAGGAAGCTCCAGGTGGCGAGGATCTGGATGTGGCGCGCGATCGGAAGCGCCGGGCTGTCGCTCCCCAGGAACAGGGCCAGCGCCGGACGGTCGGCGGCGGCCAGGAGGAGGACGAGGCCCAGGGTGATCAGCAGAGCGAAGCCGACCCCCGAGCGGGTGATCGCGCTCACCCGGTCCCAGCGGCCGGCGCCGATATTCTGGGCGACCATCGCGCTCACCGCCGCGCCCAGCGCCATCGCCGGCATCTGCAAATAGGTCCACAGCTGCATCGCCACGCCGAAGGCGGCGGCGGTGGCGACGCCCTCGCGGTTGACCAGCCCGATCAGGGCCAGCGCCGAGACCGAGATGACGATCATCTGAAGGCCCATCGGAAGCCCCTTGCGGACGATGATCGCGAGCAGCGCCGGATCGGGCTTGAGGTAGCGCCATTCGGAGCCTCGGAGCCGGAGCGGAAGGTCGCGCGCGTAGACGTAGGCGAGCAGGGCGAAGAGGCTGACGAAATTGGCGATCGCCGTCGCCGTCGCCGCCCCGGCGATTCCGAGCCTCGGCGCCGGCCCGAGGCCGAGGATGAAGACCGGGTTGAGGCCGCTGTCGAGGATCACCGCCAGGATCATGAACCAGAGCGGGGTCAGGGCGTCGCCGCTGCCCCTCAGCGCCATCATCCACGAGACCATGATCAGCGCCGGCGGCATGGCGATGAAGATCACCCTCAGATAGGCGAGCGCGAGCGGCGCGGCATCCGCCGGGGTGCCGAGCAGCCGGAGGATGTCGGGCGCGAACAGCCAGCCGATCCCGGCGCCCGCCAGCGACGCCAGAGCGAAGAAGCCGGTGCCGGTGCCGATCACCCGGCGGGCGCCGTCGATGTCGCCCGCCCCGAAGCGCTGGCCGACGAGGATCGTCGTCGCCATGCCGAAGCCGAAGACGAAGCTGGTCAGAAGGAACATGACGATATTGGCGTTGGACGTCGCCGCCAGCGCGTCCTCGCCGAGGAAGCGCCCGACCCAGATGGCGTTGATCGAGCCGTTCAGCGACTGAAGGATCGAGGAGCCGAGGGTGGGAAGGGCGAAAGCGAGCAGGGTCGGGCCGATGGCTCCGGAGGTGAGGTCGCGGCGGGCGGGGCGGGGGGAGGATTGCGGTGACTCGGCCATTCTGTCTCCGTCGCCCCAGCGAAGGCTGGGGCCCCGGGGGATGAAGAACGCCGGCGCCTTTCACCCCCTGGGATGCCAG